>NZ_JADBVM010000341.1:0-37676 GCF_020244875.1 Microcystis sp. M44BS1 | reverse complement strand
GGTTCTACCCTTCCTGGTGTCTTTAACGTGATGGCACCACTCCGATTCCATCCCGAACTCGGTTGTGAAACTTCACCGTGGCCAAGATACTTGTCGGGTTGCCGACCGGGACAATAGCTCGATGCCAGGATTATTCTTTCCCACCCCTCAATCTCTCAAGATTGGGGGGTTTGGTTTTTAGGAAAAATCAGAGGATTTTAAATCTAAACCTCGCTCAAATATTGTATCTATGGCTAACATTTCTCCATCGCTAGTCATAAATTTATGATCTTTGGTTGCTTGGATAGTTTGCCCATTTTCTAGGGTATATTCAAAGACTTCTTGTAAACCTCGCTCGTGCCATTGAGAGATTGGTTGACTATAGATAAAGCCATTTTTATCTACACTATAAACAGTGCAGTTAATTTCTTCGCTCACAATTTTAGCAATTGGTAATAATCCGTATTCCTCAGTTAAAATTAACGTCTCACCTCCCAGACAATATTCGGCAAAATTTACCATCTGTTCAAAGAGATTTTCAGCGATTCTTTTTTCCACACCATTTTTAGCAGCACCATCGATAAACATCTCCCTTTGTTTCTGCATTTCGGAGGCTTTTTTCTTACCCATTGCTCGACGCAATAGATCCGCTTCTCCTAGGGAATAACCGGCTAAATCCTGCGCCATTTTCATAATCTGTTCTTGATAGACTAAAACTGCGTAGGTTTCCTTAAGAATTGGTTCCAATAAAGGATGATCATAACGAATGGGTTCTCTACCGTGTTTTCTACCAATAAAGAGGGGAATTAATCCCGCATCTAAAGGACCGGGGCGATAGAGTGCTAGGATTGAAGATATGTCCTCAATACCCGATGGTTTTAACTCTTTAACGATCTGTTTCATCCCCGATGATTCTAACTGGAAAATACCTTCTAAATCCCCTTCTTCTAGTAATCCGTGGGTTTTGAGAATATCAGGAGGTAGTTTTTTATGTTCCCCTTTAGCCCGAATTTGCAGGGCTTTTCTTTCATCTAAAGGCAATTGATCAAGATCGATATCTATGCCCTGATTTTGTTTAATTAAATCGGCGGTTTTTTTCAAAGTGGTTAAATTTCTTAACCCTAAAAAGTCCATTTTTAACAATCCCAATGATTCTAAATCCTCCATAAAATATTGGGTAATTACCGCCCCATCATTATTTTTCTGGAGGGGAACCACTTCATCTAAAGGTTGGGAAGAAATGACGACTCCCGCAGCATGAACTCCGAAGGTTTTGTTAGTACCTTCGATACGAATTGCCATATCTAACCAATGACGCACATGGGGTTCCGTATCGTATCTTTCTTTAAATGCTGGTTCGGGAGTTTCATCGGAAATCATCACTTTTAAAGGTGTGGGTTTACCGCGAGAAACGGGAATCATTTTCGCCATTTTATCCGATTCGGCGTAGGGAATATCTAACACCCGCGCCACATCTTTTAGGACAGCTTTTGATGTCATACGGTTAAAAGTAATGATTTGGGCAACATTAGCCTCCCCGTATTTTTCCGTGACGTATTGGATCATTTCATCCCGTCTCTCGATACAAAAATCCGTATCAATATCAGGCATAGATTTTCGTTCAGGATTGAGAAAACGCTCAAATAATAAACCGTGATGAACGGGATCAATATTAGTTATTTTTAAAGAATATGCTACCAAAGAACCCGCCGCAGAACCGCGTCCTGGACCGACGGGAATATCATGATCTCTAGCATATTTTATATAGTCCCAAACCACGAGAAAATAGGTAGAAAATCCCATTTTCTGTAACATTTTTAATTCGTATTCAAGCCTTTCTTTGTAAACAGTTTCAATCTCGTGACGAGAAGGACATTTTAATCTTTCTAGTAATCCTAACCAAGCAATTTCTTCTACATAACTATCAGCAGTATGTCCCGCAGGAACTGGATAATTGGGGAGTCTTGGTTCATTAAATATGTTATAGGGTTCAACTTTTTCTGCTACTTCTAAGGTATTATTAATCGCTTCTTCAATCACATTTTCTGGCAGATGATCACGAAAAAGTAAACGCATTTCATCAGCAGATTTTAAGTATTCTGTGCCGCTATAACGGAGGCGTTTGTCTTCAGTAATTAACTTGCCAGTTTGAATACAAAGTAAGGCATCGTGTGCCTCTACATCGTAACAGGAAATAAAGTGAGAATCGTTAGTAGCGACTACTTTAATTCCTAATTCTTTAGCAATTTTAACTATTTCTACATTAACAATCCGATCTTCTTTAGAACCGTGGTCTTGAATTTCTAAATAAAAATCATCACCAAAAAGTTTTTTATACCATTTAGCAGTTTCCTTAGCCAATTTTCTATTATTAGCTAAAATTGCTTGGGGAATCTCTCCACCCAAGCAAGCACTGGTAACTATTAATCCTTCGTGGTATTGTTGGAGTAACTCTTTATTAATACAAGGACGAGCAAAAATGCCTTTACCTTGAATACCTTTCAGATTAGAAATAGTAGTTAATTTAACCAGATTTTTATAGCCTTGGGTGTTTTTGGCTAAAACAACTTGATGATATTTTCGGTGGCGAAGATTGACTTCAATATCGCCATTAACTACATACATTTCGTTGCCAATAATTGGTTTTATTCCCTGATTACGACAGGTTTTAATTAATTCGATCGCACCATACATGACTCCATGATCGGTTAAAGCGATCGCTGGTTGTCCCAATTCGATCGCTCGATCAATTAGTGACGGTAATTGGGAAGCACCATCAAGTAAGCTATAATCACTGTGAATATGTAAACCGACAAAAGACATAATTTTTTCAGAAAAAAGTGACAAGGAAAAAGAAAAAAAACTAGAATTTACTTACTTTTAATTTTCAGCAATTACAGTCTATTTTTAGGGTTGATTGAGAATCGTATAGGGGAAAAAACCTTGTTCTAAATTAAACCATTGTTCTCGCAGTTTCCGGTTATCATTGCTGCCGACAACAGTATCAACAAATTTTTTCCATTCGGGATCGTTTTTGGGTAAAATACAGCCATAAAGTTCGGTGGTAATCGGTTGACGGGGTAGTAGCACAAATTGTCGCAGATCATGTCCTTGTTTAACGATTTCCCCCAGCAGAAGAATTCCATCACTAACCACTGCGTTTACTTCTCCCCTTTGTAATTTTGCCACTGCCTCACTTCGATCGCTGACAGCTTGCCAATTAGCCAGAGGATAGATATAACGAATAATATTATCGGTGGTGGTGTGGGGAATATAGGCGATCGCAACTGCCGCTAAAGTGTTATTAATATCTATTTTATCAACATTTTCCCTTTTAGTTAAAAATTGCGCTCCTGTCATAAAATAGGGAATAGAAAAATTAACCTTTTCTAGTCTTTCTTCCGTAATTGTTGCCACATTACAGGATAAATCTACTTGGCCCTGTTCCACTTGCTGAAAACGATTATTAGTCGTCGCTTCTGTAAAGTTTATTGTAATCGGTTTACCTAATTCTTGTTCTAATCGACGTTGGACTAAGCGCATTAATTCCACTCCGTAACCTGTCCATTGTCCCGTTTTCTCATCGATATAACTAAAGGGAGTAGCGTCTTTTCTGGCTGCCGCTTTTAATTCTCCCGTGCGAGCAATTCTTTGTAAAACTGTTTCTGCTAAGACTGATAAATGTAGGTTATTTATCAGTAAAAGACCTAGAAAAATCAACCCAAAGTTTTTAGACATATCAAGAAACCAAGAAGGAGATAGGGAGAAAAAAGCTAACCACCGACGTGCGATTAGCAAGTGCCGCTATATTTTAACTACGATCCTCGAATAATCCACTCAAACGTTCTACTTCTGTTTGTGCTGTGTACATAGGAGTTCCGGCCAGAATTCCGGTAACATTGCGGAAAGGTTGACCAATGTGCATACCTTGATGATCGATCGAAAACTCACGAATATCCTTATCGTGCATAGAACCGCGCATTTTTAAAACAGTGATACCGCGGCGCATTTCTCCATACATTTCCACATAACGCAGCAGAATAATTGAATCAGTAATTGTAGAAATATGCGCTTCTGTAATTGAGGAACCTCCTAATAAAGTGGGAGTGGTGGAAGTAAATAATCCTCCCACCTCTTTTTGCTTAATAAAAGAAGTCAAACCGATAATAAATTCCCGAAATCCTTTCAGATTAGAAACCCTTTCTAAAGCAGATAAACTATCTACTGCCACTCGATTCGGTTGAAACTCCTCGATAATTTCCTTCATCATAATTAAATGATTTTCTAAACCCGTAGTTTCGGGATAACGACAGACTACCTTTAATTTACCTTCCTTTTCCATGCGGTCATAATCCACACCCCAACCAGTAGCATTTCTAAATAACTGTTCGCGACTTTCCTCGAAGGCAAAAATTAAACATCTTTCCCCATTGGTTACTCCCCCGGCCATAAATTCTGTCACCATCAGGGTTTTTCCTGTTCCTGTGGCTCCTGAAACCAAAATAACCGAATCGCGGAAGAAACCACCACCACACATTCTATCGAGTTCCAGACTGCCGGAAGTAATACGAATATTAGAGGATTTTTGTTCTAATTCAATAGCTGATAAAGGAATAATCACGGCCCCTTTATTGGGAATAATTGTAAAAGGAAATTCTCCTTTTTGGTGATCGGTTCCCCGATATTTTAAAATTTCGATCGTCCTTCTTCTTTTCTCATCGGTTAAAACGTTGCGTAAAATCACCACATTATCGGCCACAAACTCCTCCACCCCATAACGACTGATTTCGCCGTATTCTTGGGTTCTTTCTGCGGTCATAATCGCTGTTACTTCCAATTCTCGCAAAGCGGTTGCCAGACGAAAAAGATCACTTCTCACTTGAGCGCTATCACTTAAATGGCTAAAAATTGCGCCTAAAGAATCCATAGACACCCGTTTAGCTTTATTTTTGCGGATAGCAAATTCAATGCGAGCGATTAATGCGCCTAGGTCGTATTCTCCTGTCACCATCGGCTTTTCTTCCGGTTGGGGGGAAGCATCGACAAAGGCCCACTGACGATTCTCCTCCCACTGCCGGATATTCCAACCAAAACCACCCATATTTTTTCTGAGTGCGTGGGGTGGCTCCTCAAAGGTGACAAAAACGCCATTTTCTCCATTTTTGATGCCTTCTGCGAGAAATTGACAGGCAAAGACCGTTTTAGCACTTCCTGCCGTCCCCGCTATCAAAGTTGCTCTTCCTTTCGGTAATCCCCCTTCCGAAAGAAAATCAAAGCCGGGGATTCCTGTTTCTAACTTCTCAATCAACTCTAGGGGATTATTTTGCGTCATTTAAGTTCTCTATGAAAACGAGCCACTGTTTATTGTACCTATTTCAGTGACCAGTGATACCAGAAATTCATCCCTAGTTTGAGAGTTTCAGCATTGGTAATAAAATTTCCAAGACATAGTTTAAATGCCGGACAGCTTAACCCAAGAATAAATGGAAACTAGATAATACTAAATCCGTTGAGTAACGCACAGAAAACGGGTTTCTCGGAGAAACCCGTTTTCTACTCATGAAAAAGGCAAAACGGAGAATAAATAATCAGTTTTTAATAACTGGATTTAGTATAAGCAGGTAAATCTCCGCCACAATTAACACAGGAAGGATCCAAACCGAAAAATAGATAAATTCTGTTTATTTCAGGGTTCCTTGAGATGCGTCAAATAATGGCGCATCTCAAGGAGAAATTAAGAAAATTTCTCTAACTATAAAGGAACTTTAGTAATCCAATCTTGATACTTTGGTTCCTGATTGAGAACGATAGAGCTTAACTTTTCTTTTAACTGATAAGTAATCGGTTTAGCCGCGGGTAAAGAAAAAGTTTCAATCTTTTTAATCGGAGTAATTTTCGCCGCAGTGCCACTTAAAAACACCTCATCAGCGATAAATAACTCCGTCTTATCTACAGGTCTTTCAATCACCGGAATACCCAAATCCCGCGCGATAGTTAAAACACTATCTCTAGTAATCCCTTCTAGAATATCTTGGTCAAAACTAGGAGTAATTAGCTGACCATTTCTGATGATAAAAATATTCATTCCCGTCGCTTCACAGACTTTACCCTGAGAGTTCATTAAAATTGCCTCATCAAACCCCGATTCTACCGCTTCCGTTTTTGCTAAAGCAGAAGTGATATAAGCGGCGCTAATTTTACCTCGCAACGGGAAACTTCTATCCTCTTGACGATACCAAGAACTAATCCGACAGTTAACCCCATCGGCTGCTAAATAATCATCCATTTCTAGACCATAGACCAGAAAATCCTTCTCGATACCATGCAATCGCGGGGCAATTCCCAACCCGGAACTATAGACAAGGGGACGAATATAAAAAGGTCGATTACACTGATTCTTTTTAACAAAATCGATAATTATTTGATAGATTTTATCGGCAGGAATCTCGTAATTAAGAAACTTAGCACTTTGACTTAAACGCTGACAATGACGTTCTAATCTAAATAATAATATCTGTCCTGGATTGTTAGGGTCGGGAGTACCTCTTAAACCCCCAAAAGCGGCAGTTCCGTAGTGTAGTGCGTGGGTAGCAACGGATAATTTTGCCTCACTAAAGGGGATAAATTTATTCTCAAAATAGGCGAGAGGAAGGAAAGGAATTTCGGCGGTAATAGACATTTTTTTGTTGATTGAACCAAGAACTAAACGGGATTTACCCATGCAGAAAAATTTTGTTTCTGGCTATTAGAAGGATTTTCTACCCTGATAATTTCATAGCGAATCGTCTGCGGGGTGGCCAGTGGAACAGCAAGGGTTCGCAATTCATCGAGATGAAAGACTGTTATCTGAATAATATCACCTGCGCGGTAGTCTTTTAATCTTTCGTTTAACTGTTCCGCCGTCACCCGCAATCCATCGATAGCCAATAATTCATCATCAGCATTAATTCCCGCTTTTTGGCAAGGGGAACCCATCTCGACAAATTTAATTATTTCTTTACCCGCTTCACTCTGTACCCGCATTCCCAGATAAGGTATCGTCTCCCCATTGTCAACACCCCGCAGATAGAGTCCAAAAGGTTCAAGATATTGATTAAAGGGTAATTCTGCCAAACCGTCGATATAACGCTGGTAGAAGTCGCTTAAATCCACCCCTGCAGCCGATTCGAGAATTGCCTGCAATTCCCCATCGGTATAACCAATCTCCTCTTTACCGAAATGTTGCCACATCGAGCGTAAAACATCATCGAGGGAACGACGGTTATCGGTGTGGGTGCGAATTAGTAAATCCAGAAGCAGCGACAATAATTCCCCCTTGAGATAGTAGGAAATTTGACTATTATCGCTATTGCTATCCCGTCGATAGAGTTTTATCCAAGCATCGAAACTCGATTCGCCTAGCGGTTGGACAAGACGACCGGGTATATTGAGATAACGGCTGATTTCCTTGCTTAAAAGCTCTAAAAAAGTCTTACTATCGTATATTCCCGCCCGTAGAGGGATTATCATATCGTAATAACTGGTGGTTCCTTCGGCAAACCAGAGGGAAGAAGTATAATTTTCTGCATCATAATCGAAGCTTTCTAAAGCTTTTGGGCGAATACGCTTGATATTCCAGAGATGAAAGAACTCATGGGCGACTAATTGCAAAAAACGATGATATTTATCCTTATCTCGCAATCCCAAACGCGCATAGTTAAGGGTACAGGAATTTTTATGTTCTAGTCCCCCGTAACCAGCCGCCGAAAGATGTAGCAAAAAGAGATAATTATCATAGGGGAGTCCACCGAACATAGCCGACTCGGTTTGAATAATTTTAGTGGTATCGGCGATAATTTGACTAGGATTGGCGTTTCCCCGTCCCCAGATAGCTAATTGATGGGGTTTTCCCTCGACGACAAAATCGTATAACTGATGAATCCCCACTTCCACGGGACTGTCCACTAGGGTATCAAAATCGGGAACCTGAAAGGTGTTTTTCTGTCCGGGTAAAGATTTTAAGGCAGTGGTAACGCGCCAATCGCCATGGGGGGGGATAATTGTCAGGGTGAGGGGATGTTTTTGATAATCGGGGATATAGAAAAATAAAGCAGCCCCGTTGACGTAACCGTGAGTATCATCGAGATGGTTGGTTCTGACGGTTAAATCGTGGGCAAAAACGCGATATTTGACGGTTATTTCTGAACTATTACCGGTGTCAATCTGCCAGTGATTTTTAGCAACTTTGCGACTGTTGAGGTTAACAGCTTGAAAATCTTGGACTAAACGGGAGTATTCCCGCACTAGATAGGAACCGGGAGTCCAAACCGGCATTTTTAGGTTTAAAATCGGAGCTTGCCAACCGGTAATCTGTAGAGTAACTTCAAAGAGGTGTGAAGTCGGTTCCGGCATAGCCACTTGATAGCTGAGACTTAAACGGGTTGAGGAGAGGGTAGTGGGGGAAATAAGACTGGTCATCGGCATTAAACAGGCTTTTAAGTTATTATAGCGGCAAGCTTTCGGCCAATTTCCCCAGTTTCGCCGCCAAAAATCCGATGGTTTTCCCAGATTTTACCTCTTGCACAATTAATTCTTGAGGGTTCAAAAACGGCAAAAATAAGGATTAAATCGCCTAAAATCTGTAAATAGACTATTTAATTGATTATTACTTATTCTTAATTCTCCTGACTACTGACTACTGGCTACTGGCTCCTAACCCTAACAACAATTTTTGATTTTTACAAGCGGTCTATTTTACCGAGCAGTTTTGGAACTGTAACCCCCGCAAATCCTACGGTTTTTTGCCGATTCAGCGTCTTTCTGCTGGGGGTGCGGGAGGAGCCACATCGGGGGGAGGAGTTACCGGTAGGGGAACCGAACGAGTTTCGGGAGCTGCCACAGTGACGGGAACGGTAATCGGTTCGGCTGCTGCGGGGGCCGTATTTTCAGGACTAGGAGCAGCGGCACTGGTAGGAGCGACGGTAGTACGCCGACGACTAGAACGGCGTTGGCCCGGTTCGCTAGTATTAGAACGAACGATAGTTTGCTCACGACTTACCCGAACCCGTCGCCGTCTGCGGATGGGTCCCTCGCTGGGGGAACCCTCATCGCTGCTGGCTAAACGATTGTTAGTAGTTTGGGTAAAGTAGGTACGTCGGGGTTTAATTGGTTCCGCTTTTAATGTCACTGGACGTTTGCCTAAATTCGGTTCTGGGAAACCTTGATAGGGAATATCCTTAATTGCTTCTAACATAAATTGTCGCCACATCCAAGCGGACATGGTACTGGCTCCATTGGTGGGTTGATTATTGTCATTACCGAGCCAAATTCCCGTGACTAATTGGGGAATATAACCGACAAACCAAAGGTCGCGAGCTTTATCAGAAGTGCCGGTTTTTCCTGCCACCGGACGACCAATTTGTGCGGGGGTTCCCGTTCCCGAATTAACCACATCCTGCAGCATCCAAGTCATCGTCGCTGCCGTGTTTTGATTGAGAGCAGTTTTCGGTTTAAAATTGGCTTGATAAATTACTTTACCATTGCGATCGAGTACCTGATTAATACCGTAAACTGGTTGATGCACACCATTATTAGCAAAAGTCCCGTAGGCACTGGTCAATTCTAAAAGATTGACTTCCGAAGCACCCAAAGCCAAAGAATAAGTGGGTAAAAGTTTCGACTGGATACCCATATCTTGAGCTAATTTAATCACCGGATTCCAACCCACAGCCACTAACACCTGAACTGCCACCACATTCAGGGAAGAAGTCAAAGCATCGCGCATGGACACCTGGCGGCCGCTATACCTATCACCGTAGTTTTCCGGTTTATAACCATCCACCACATACTGAGCATCTTTATAACTAGAATAGGGGGATTTCCCCGCCGCAATCGCCGTCGCATAGACAAAAGGTTTAAAAGTAGATCCCGGCTGACGTTTTGCCTGTGTCACCCGATTGAATTGATTCTTATCGTGGTCAATTCCTCCAACCATAGCCTTAATTTGCCCATTTTTGGGGTCAATTGCCACTAAAGCCGCCTGTTGGAAGTTCTGCCACTGGCCATAACGAGAAACCGCTCTTTCTACCACTTCCTCCGCTTCGCTTTGCCAACGAGGATTAAGGGTGGTTTTTACCACCAATCCCCCCGCTTCTAGGGTTTTAGCGGGAACCAGTTGCGGCAGTTCTTTTTCCACATAATCGGTAAAATAGGCCGCTTGCCGTTGCAGACGTTTTAGGGGACTGGTTTTAAGGCCTAGGGGAGATGCGATCGCCAGTTCGGCTTGAGCGTTAGTAATAAATCCCACCTCGGCCATAGTTTTGAGGACGATATTACGCCGTTCTAGGGCAGATTTAGGGTTTTCGAGGGGAGAATAGAGACTAGGAGCGGGAACAATGCCTGCAAGGGTGGCAGCTTCGGCTAGAGTTAATTTATCGACGGGTTTACTGAAATATAACCAAGCGGCATCGGCAAGACCGTAGGCCCCGGAACCGAGATAAACTAGGTGAAAATAACGCTCTAAAATCTGGTCTTTTGTATATTTATCTTCTATTTTCTGAGCGATACGCATTTCCCGTAATTTGCGATCAAAACTCCTTTCTTGGGATAAAAAGACAATCCGGGCCAATTGTTGGGTGATGGTGCTGCCTCCTTCCACCACTCCCCCGGCTCTCAGGTTAGAAAAGAGAGCGCGAGCAATACCCTGGCCATCAACTCCCCCGTGTTCACGAAAACGGCGGTCTTCACTAGCGATAAAGGCCTCCTGTACCAGTGGGGGAACTTGGGCAATTTTCACGGTTTCGTAGGTACTAGGGCCATTTTGTTTGAGGATTTCCCCATTAGCGGCTTGAATGGTTAGGGTGCCAGGACGAGTATAGGTTTGTATATCGGCGATATTTTGCGGTAAAGAGGTTTCAAGGCGATAAATGCCCCAACCTACCCCCAAAAGGCCCCCTGTCACCCCTAATCCCAATCCCAAGTACAAGCCAAAGCGGGGATGTTGTCGCCATTGCGGTAAGGGGGAATTATCAATCAGGGTAGTAAACTTGTTCTTTAGGGGTTTTAACGTCTCTAGAGCCTTGCTACTGGTTTGGGAGACTAAATTAACCTTTTTTTCTTCAGAAGCGGTTTCTACTGGCTTTTCACCCGCAACTGGCGCAGATTTAGAGTCGATAGGAGCGACTTTAGGTGGTTGCTCGGAATTTTCTAATTTATTAGCAAGATTATGAAAAAATTGACTAAGTTTTTGTTTGTATTTCATGTTAATTGAGCGGGTGAGGGAGTGGGGAAGTGGGGAAGTGGCGAAGTAGGGAAGTGGGGAAGTGGGGAAGTGGGGAAGTGGGGTGTGGGGTGTGACCCCCCCAACCCCCCCGACATCGGGGGGGAAGTGGGGAAGTGGCGAATTTAGCTGAAATTTCCCCATCTCCCTATTTCCCTAAATCCCTATTTCCCTAAAGATCGCTAAATTGTCGCCACCATTGCTGGAGAGGATAATAGACGAGGGGAGTCCAGAGACTACTAAGCAGAGCAGAAGTGAGGCCAATGCGTTGATAATCGAGCCAAAGATCGGCGAGATTTTTGCCTCCTTGTAGATAGTATTGAAAAGCGATCGCACCATTGGCGATTAAAGTCATAACAAAGACAATTAAGACCACGGCGATCAATTCTTCTTTGAGATAACGTTGTCGGTGTAAACGGGAAGTGAGGAAGCCGATCAGACCAAAAACCATGATATGGGAAGGATAATTAGAGGTTAAACTATCTTGAATAGCGCCGATCGCTAATCCGACCACCACACTATCGAGACAAGAGCGATTGAGACTCCAACTAACCAACCAAATCAGTAACCAATTGGGAGCGATGCCTAAAATCTCCATACCGGGGAGCCGCATTAAGGAAAGAAAAGTACAGAGAAGCAGCGAAGCGATAGTGACTAAAATATTCAGTATAAAACGATAACGGGCTGATAAACGGCTTAATTTCAGCATAATTCCCCCTCTCACTGCTGGGGTTGCGGGTGAACGAACACCCATTCGAGATTGTCCACGGTGGCGGTAAATTCAATTTTGGCGGTGGGGGCGGGATTTTCCTGTAAATTAAGGGAAATTATGCGACCGATGGGCAACCCTGGCGAAAAAAGACTACTAAAAGCCGAAGTTGTCACCACATCTCCCGGTTTAACATCGGGAGCTTTTTCAAAAAAGCGCAGGGTGGCGACTTGGGAATTCTGACCTTGAATTAAACCCATGGCCCGACTACGATTCACCGTTGCTCCGATGCGACTTTGGGAATTACTGACCAATAAAACTTTGCTGGTGTGGGGAGTAACTTCCGTAATCCGTCCCACTAAACCCCCAATTCCCGTCACCGAAGCACCCACTTCCACACCATCGGCGCTACCCCGACCGATAATTACCTGTTGCCACCAATCATCGGCGCTGCGGCCAATAATTGGGGCAGAAATCAGGGGTTTTTTCTGGGTTTGATAATAACCAAGCTGTTTTTTTAATTGTTGATTTTGATATTCGACTTCACTTAAACGATTTTGTAATTCTCGCACCCGTTGATCGGCCAGAAGTTGCTCTTGCAGATTAGTTTCCTCTCCCTGAAAAGGACGAGTTAATAAACCATACAATTCTAAAATCGCCCCACTTTGATAGGTGCGAATGTACCAAGCTCCCCCCAAAGCGGCAGCGAGCAGCAAAAGTCGCCATCCCTGCTGTGTCCATTTTCGTCGTGCTGAATACATGAGCGATTAAAAACCTCTTGACTGTGTAGAGTGAGAATCCGTCCATTTTTCCGCTGCTGATGGCTAACGGCTAACCGATCCTAGTGACCTTTAGACATTGCGAGTTGTTTCATTAACGATCCGCTCAAAGAGTTTCTGATTTTTTAACACTTCTCCCGTGCCTTTGACCACACAGCGCAGGGGATCTTCAGCGACATGGGTAACGATACCGGTTTCGTGACTGACTAGGCGATCGAGTCCCCGTAATAAAGCACCTCCTCCCGCTAACATGATGCCGCGATCGATAATATCAGCAGCTAATTCAGGGGGAGTTTTTTCTAGGGTACGTTTGATCGCATCAACGATCACGGAAAGTGGCTCATCCATACTTTCCCGCACTTCTTCCGCTTTGATGGTCACGGTGCGGGGTAAACCGGACATAAGATGCAATCCCCGCACTTCCAGAGGAGGAAATTCATCTTCGGGGGAGGGATAAGCGGAACCAAGGTGAATTTTAATATCTTCGGCTGTACGTTCCCCGATAATCAGGTTATGGACTTTTTTTAGATAAGCGATAATTGCTTCCGTGAGTTCATCCCCGGCCACACGGACGGATTCGCTGATCACTGTCCCATCGAGACTGAGAATCGCCACTTCCGTCGTGCCACCACCGATATCGATGATCATATTTCCCGTCGCTTCCGAGACGGGTAAACCGGCGCCCAAGGCCGCAGCAACCGGTTCATCAATTAACCCCACTTCTCGCGAGCCGGCATTTTTGGCCGCATCCACCACCGCGCGTCTTTCTACTCCAGTAATCCCGCTGGGAACACCGATCACCATGCGGGGATTGCCAATCGTGCCATCGAGCGCTCGTTTGATGAATTCCGCTAACATGATCTCGCAGCTGTAAAAATCGGCGATTACCCCATCGCGCAGGGGTCGCAGAGCGGTGACATGGCCCGGAGTCCGACCGAGCATTTTTTTGGCCTCCTCCCCGACAGCGATCGGGTTACGATCTTGATCGATCGCCACTACCGATGGCTCCTCTAAAACGATGCCTTTCCCTGATACATAAACGAGGGTGTTTGCTGTCCCCAAGTCTATACCTATGTCCCTTGATAAGCCTAGTCCTCTAAAAAAACCCACTTGTTTTCACTCCTGTTCTGATAACAACGTTGCTATAGCTAGACTTTCGATCGAATCGACTTGGATTTTATTACGTTTTGTTTCTCAAGTCTAGTTAATTATCGCTTCTTTCTCTCCAGATTTACGCAGGTCTTTGCCCTAATTTTCTGGCTGCCCACCGGTCAAGGCCGAGGTTTCGGGCTAAAATAAACATACTATTGTACTAAATTGAGGATTTAAGACCATGAGTGTAAATCTGGTTCATTTGGTGGGACGAGCGGGGAGAGACCCAGAAACCAAGTATTTCGAGTCGGGTAAGGTTTTATGTACTTTAACTTTAGCGGTTAATCGTCGCTCTAAAAATAGCGATCAGCCGGATTGGTTCGATCTGGAAATTTGGGGCAAAACGGCGGAAGTAGCCGCTAATTATGTAAAAAAAGGCGGTTTAATCGGGATTAAAGGGTCTTTAAAAATGGATACCTGGAATGATAAAAACACGGGATTAGCTCGTTCTAAACCGGTGATTCTCGTCGATCAATTAGATTTACTCGGTTCTAAACGCGATAGTGAGGCTAATTCCGAGCGAGAATTTTAAAGCTTGAGCTGCATTATTTCTGGATTTTGGGTGTGTTAGCCTCTAGTACACACCCTTATTTATTCTCTAATTGACTGGAAAAATATTGCTGTAAATCTGGTAAAACTTCTCTATAAATAGCTGTATTTATCTCTAGATTACAGCCAAGAATAGAATTAAAAGGGATAATTTCCACCAGGGAATTACTATAGGCGATCGCTTGTAAAGTCCTGACAAATTCAGGAGTCCAGAGATTTTCTTGCAGGGAAATATTTTGTTTTTTTAACCAGCCGATCAAAGCCGAGCGCCCGATCCCAGGTAAAATATCAGCAGTCAGCAGGGGACTGTACCAGCAATTATCTTTCCATCCCCATAAATTACCCGTGCTAGTTTCTAACCAATTCCCCAATCTATCAACTAATATCGCTTCTTTTGCCCCTTTTTTTTGAGCAGTTTGTGACGCTAACCAAGGGGTTAAATAATTACCAGTTTTATGCTCTCCTAAAACCCGTTGCCAAGCGGGATTATCTATTACCCAGCCAATAATTCCTTGCTCTTGTCTAAGGTTTAAATCTTCGGGGAGAAATCTGCCTTTAATCCACTCCCTACCATCGGGAAAAATTGTGATTCTCAGGACAGGATAGAATCGGGATAATTTTTCGGCTCCTTGGCGAATTCGCCGCCAATCGGGAGCGGACCAGTGGAAAACTTGTAAACTAGAGTGCAGACGTTTGAGATGTTCTTGCCAATGGGTCAGGGGATGATCTAAGCTTTGTTGATAGACACGCAGGGTAGTAAATATTGTCGCTCCATAAAGCAGCCCAATATCATCAATACCCAGACTTATTCGCTCATTCTCGATTAATTCGCCATTATACCAATACATAATCAGTTATCAGTTATCAGTTATCAGTTATCAGTTATCAGTTATCAGTTATCAGATGTGAGTTTTCAGATGTGAGTTTTCAGTTGATTAGACATATCCAAAAATTATAACTCAATCAGAGCTTGCTTTGCTGCCCTGTACTAATGAATAGTTCGATGTTGAAATATATAAGTAGGTGGGTGGAATTAAATATAAGATGAACGTAGGTTGGGTTGAAGCATGAAACCCAACGCCCGATTATGTTACGCTACCGCTAACCCATCCTACAAATAATTGTGCCTCCCTACTTATCTGTCATTGATAATTCAATTTAACTGAAAAATATGGGGAAATTAAAATTATTTTTATTTGGGTAAGTTTCTTGTATAGACAAAATTTTATTCTTGAGATAATATTAGATATAAGTCCAGTGATAACTGTTTACTGATAACTGTTTACTGATAACTGATCTAGCTTATGAACCGTCAAAAATTTACCTGGGGATATTCTAGTTATAAATTGCGTCAGAGAGAAAATTTTAAAGAATTTCTGTGTTTACTGGGATTATTAATAGCGGCCTTAATTATCTATCTAGTGGGATTAGGGAATTTACCCTTGCGGGATTGGGATGAGGCAACAATCGCTCAGGTGGCCAAGGAAATTAGCCAAACCCCACTGGAACAATTGCGCTGGTTATTTCCTAGTCTTTGGGGTGATCCCTACCTGAATAAACCGCCGTTGATTCATAGTTTAATTGGTCTAACCTACCATTTCTGGGGCATCAATGAGGCCAATACTAGACTAATTCCCGCTTTTTTTACAGCTTTATCGGTGCCGCTCCTCTACCTTCTCGGTCGAGAAATTTTTCCGGCTCGTTTGCCAGCTTTACTGTCGGCCTTGATTTATTTAACTCTTTTGCCGGTGGTGCGTCATGGCCGTTTAGCCATGTTGGATGGAGCGGTATTATGTTTTGAAATGCTGATGTTTGTTTGTTTACTGCGCTCACGGCGCGATTTACGCTGGTCTCTGGGGGCGGGGTTAGGATTTGCCCTCCTTTGTCTGACTAAGGGGATTATGGGGCTATTATTGGCGGGTATCGGCTTGATTTTTCTGCTCTGGGATACTCCTCGGTTATTAACTTCTGCCTATTTTTGGTCGGGTTGGTTATTGGGAGCAACTCCCGCTTTTGCTTGGTATAGCGCCCAATTTTGGCACTACGAGCGGGAGTTTCTCGATTCCCTTTTTGTTCAACAGTTAAAGCGAGTTAGTGACGATCTGGACAATCATCGCGGACCGTTTTGGTATTATCTGCTGGAAATTCTTAAATATAGTTGGCCTTGGTTAATTTTCTCGGTTTGGGGTTTACGTTTAGCTCGTCAGGAATATCTCTACAGTTGGGCGAAGTTACTGTTAGTTTGGACGGGTGTTTATCTGTTGGTGGTTTCGGTAATGGCGACTAAGTTGCCTTGGTATATTCTACCGATCTATCCGGCCTTGGCTTTAGCGGCCGGTTATGCCTTGGCGCAAGTGGGTAATCTTCCCATCGATCGCCCCTATAATCCAATCTGGTCAATTATTCTGGGTATTATCGGCGTTGGGGCGGGTTTATTAGCTTTAATAGCCTATTTTCCGGGTAATTTTGCCGCTATTGAACCTCTCCATCCCTTAATTCTTTTAACCTTATTGTCACTGTCCTTGACCATGGTGACAACGGCGATTTTGTTAGCCCGGCGCTCGCAACAATTCATCGTGGTTTTACTCTGGGGAATGTTTATTTCTTTGTTTATTTTTGTTAATTCTCCCCTGTGGATCTGGGAATTAAATGAGAATTTCCCCGTCAAACCGGTGGCGAGTTTAGTGCAAAAATATGTGCCGGCCGATCACCCTGTTTATATTGCTTTTGCCTACGAGCGCCCCTCGTTAAATTTTTATAGTGGTCGTCGAGTTTTTCCCCTTGCTGCTGAAGAATTAATCAATCACTGGCAAAGTCACAAGCAACCTTACCTAATTATCGATCGTCAAACCAAAGAAGCTACTGATTTAGAAGGATTAAAGGCGATCGGATCTACGAATTCCGGTTGGTTTTTGGTGACAAAGCAGTAGTGGGGTTAATTTTGTGCATACTTTCGATAGCAAATTAGCTTAGGCTTGATCTTGCTGACTTGAAATATTACAAAAATTTTACCAGTTGCGTTAAAATCACCCCTAGCGATGAAACGCAGCACTTTTGTAATTGTTGAAACCGAGATTAATATGCTAAATAGGTCAATTACGGCCGAGAAAACCGAGGAATTCGCTCCTGCTGACCTGCAAGACCTGCTAGACTGCACCGATAGCTTTGTTAACCGTCATATTGGACCGACGGAGACGGAAATCGAGAAAATGCTGGCGGTTTTGGGCGTTGCTACCGTGGAGGAATTAATCGCTAAAACTGTCCCGTCAGGAATTCGTTTACAAAAAAGCCTTAATCTACCACCTGCCTTGAGTGAATACGCCGCTCTTGCCCAATTAAAAGCGATTGCCTCGAAAAATCAGGTATTTCGCTCCTTTATTGGCATGGGCTATCATGACTGTATCACCCCGCCGGTAATTCTCCGCAACATCTTAGAAAATCCGGGTTGGTACACCGCCTATACTCCCTATCAAGCGGAAATCGCCCAAGGACGCTTAGAAGCTCTCTTAAACTTCCAAACTCTCATCACTAGCTTAACCGGTCTGGAAATTGCTAACGCTTCCCTCCTCGATGAAGGAACAGCAGCCGCGGAAGCGATGAGCATGAGTTACGGACTGTGTAAAACTAAAGCCAATGCTTTCTTTATCTCCAGTAGTTGCCATCCCCAAACGATTGAAGTTGTTAAAACCAGAGCGATTCCTTTAGGTATTGACATTATTATCGAGGATCATCGTCTCTTTGACTTCCAAACGCCGATTTTTGGCGCATTATTACAATATCCAGCCACCGATGGCGTAATTTATGACTATCGGGAATTTATCAGCAAAGCGCAGGAAAATGGGGCTTTAGTCACCGTTGCCGCCGATATTCTCAGTTTAGCCCTGTTGACTCCCCCCGGCGAATTGGGGGCTGATATTGCTGTGGGTAGCAGTCAACGCTTTGGGGTTCCCTTGGGTTATGGGGGTCCCCATGCCGCCTATTTTGCCACCAAAGATGTCTATAAACGCAGTATTCCGGGGCGCATTGTCGGGGTATCGAAGGATAGTCAGGGTAAACCCGCACTGCGTTTAGCTTTGCAAACCAGGGAACAACATATCCGCCGGGATAAAGCCACCAGTAATATTTGTACCGCACAGGTGTTACTAGCGGTGATTGCTTCCATGTACGCGGTGTATCATGGACCAGAAGGAATCAAGAAAATCGCCCAAAGAGTGCAGAAATTAACCGCTTTATTGGCAACTGGCTTAAAACAGTTGGGTTATCAGGTGGGGAAAGAACCGCACTTCGATACGCTCAAAGTTACGGTATCCACGGGAGTTAAGGACATCCTTGGGAAGGCAAAAACCCATAAGATTAATCTGCGTTATTTTGATGAGAATAATCTAGGAATTAGTGTCGATGAAACCACCACTCTCAGGGATGTGTGGGATTTATGGCAAATTTTCGCCGCAACCGAGGAATTACCCTTTACCACGGCGGAATTAGTCGAGAAAATTAGTCTAGAATTACCCGCTAATCTAACCCGTACCAGTGCCTATCTTACCGAACCGGTGTTCAATCGTTACCACTCGGAAACGGAATTACTCAGATATCTGCACCGTCTGGAAACAAAGGATCTAGCCTTAAATACTTCCATGATTCCCCTCGGTTCCTGTACGATGAAACTCAATGCCGTAGCGGAGATGATTCCGGTAACTTGGCCAGAATTCGGCAAATTACACCCTTTTGCTCCGATTGACCAAGCAGAAGGCTATCAACTGCTCTTTCAACAGTTAGAGACTTGGTTAGGGGAAATTACCGGGTTTGATGGCATTTCCCTACAACCGAACGCCGGTTCTCAGGGAGAGTATGCCGGTTTACAGGTGATCCGAGCCTATCATGAAAGTCGCGGTCAAGGTCATCGTCAGATTTGCTTAATTCCTGAGTCCGCTCACGGGACTAATCCTGCCAGTGCCGTTATGTGTGGTATGAAAGTAGTGGCGGTTAATTGCGATTCTCGGGGCAATATTGATATTGATGACCTGAAAACTAAGGCCCAGAAGCATCAGGATAATCTAGCGGCTTTGATGGTGACGTATCCTTCCACTCACGGCGTTTTTGAACAGGGAATTAGCGAAATTTGCGCCTTGATTCATCAATACGGTGGTCAAGTGTATATGGATGGCGCGAATATGAATGCTCAGGTGGGTTTATGTCGTCCGGCGGATTTTGGTGCTGATGTCTGTCACTTGAATCTTCATAAAACTTTCTGTATTCCCCACGGTGGTGGCGGACCCGGTATGGGACCAATCGGAGTAAAATCCCATTTAGTGCCTTTTCTGCCCGATGTTTCCCTGGTTTTGGCGAAATTATCCCCAGAAACCGCTAACGGTAAGCATCAGGACTCAATTGGCGCAATTTCGGCCGCACCTTGGGGTAGTGCCAGCATTTTGGTGATTTCTTGGATGTATATCGCTATGATGGGGGCAGCCGGCTTGAAAAAAGCGACAGAAGTGGCAATTTTGAACGCTAATTATCTGGCTTTTCGTCTGGAGTCGGCCTATCCGGTGTTATTTAAGGGTAGCGCGGGAACGGTTGCCCACGAGTGCGTGATTGATTTACGTCCCCTGAAAAAACAGGCCGGCATCGAGGTGGAAGATGTGGCAAAACGCTTGATGGATTTCGGTTTCCACGCGCCGACGGTTTCTTGGCCTGTGGCGGGTACAATGATGGTGGAACCCACGGAAAGCGAATCTTTGGGGGAATTAGACCGTTTTTGTGAAGCTTTGTTAACTATCTATCAAGAGGTACAAGCGATCGCTAATGGTACCATGGATATCCACGATAATCCCTTAAAAAATGCCCCCCACACAGCTGCAGTTTTAACTGCCGATGATTGGAGTCGTCCCTATTCCCGTCAACAGGCAGCTTACCCGCTTTCTTGGCTAAAAGATTATAAATTCTGGCCGGTAGTGGGACGGGTTGATAATGCTTACGGGGACAGAAATCTGGTTTGTTCCTGTGAGGGGATGGACGCTTATAAGTAATCGTAATTACTTGATAATATTTGGTGGGGTAGTGGCAAATTACCCCGCTTTTTTCTGGTTTTTTGGAACTTGAACTGTAAAATTATACTAAATCCGTTGAGTAACGCACAGAAAACGGGTTTCTCCGAGAAACCCGTTTTCTACTCATGCAAAAGGCAAAAGGGGTAATACATAATCAGTTTTTAATAACTGGATTTAGTATTAAACACCTCTTGTGCCACTCGCTCGCAACTGCCTACTGTTCCTAAACCGGCTGTGGTTTCTGCGTATTCATCTAACATTTTTTGGCGACGTTGCTGATTTAATAATAAATCTAGACATTCCTGCATAATTCTCTCCGGGTTAGCTTCCTCTTGTAATAATTCGGGAACAATTTCTCGCATTAAAACTAAATTTACCGGTGAGACAAATGGTACAGAAAGCTTCATAATATTGCGGGCAATCCAAGCAGTAACTGCACTTAAACGGTAAACCACCACCTGCGGCACGTTTAATAAAGCAATTTCGAGATTAACTGTACCAGACTTAGCCACAGCCAGATCGGCCGCAGCAATTGCTTCTAAAGTCTGATCTCGTTCCATAATCACCGCATTTAATCCATATTCCGCCACTAATTCTCGCATTTTTGGTTCGTATAAAGCTAGGGGAACGGGAATTAAAAACTTAATATCGGGTATTTTTTCCTGTAATTTTTGGGCAGCAGCGCACACCGTCGGCACGAGATATTTAAACTCCTGTTGACGGGAAGCAGGTAACAAAGCGATAACCGTTTCTTCGGGTTTTATTGCCCATTTTTGCCGCATTTCTTGCCGATTGGGAGCATTAGCCATACGATCAACTAAAGGATGTCCCACCCAAGTTACTGGTAAACCTTTTGTTTCAAAAAAACGAGCTTCGGCAGGAAAAATTGCCAATATTTTATCAGTGATGGCGATTAATTTTTCCGTATTAAATAACTTTTCTGCTGTGGCCCTGAGTTTAGCTGAGGGGATATTTTCTTCTGACCAAATCCACACCTGTGGGGCAATATAATAAATTATTGGCACTTGGGGAATAATTTTTTTAGCTGATTGACCGATCGCCACATTTGCCCCCACATAATCAATTAAAATAATGATATCAGGGGGATGATCTCTAAAAAACTCTTTTGCTCGTTTTTGTAGTTGTAAAGTTGGCCAAATAAAGGGGATAGATTCAATTAATCCCATGGCAGCCAGTCGAGTGGTTTTACCCAACATTTTTGCCCCAGCTATCTCCATGCGATCGCCACCTAGTGCGAAAATTTCTAACTCAATTTCCTGAATTTTAGCTAGTTTAAAAAGGGATTCAATCAGCATCGCTGCCTGTAAATCACCCGATACCTCACCCGTACTAATAAATATACGCATTTGGATAATTATTTGATAATAAAAGACTTCAGGAGATAGGATTGCTGGAGTCAGGAGTCAGGATTCAGGAGACAGGAGATTATTTTTATTTATTCTTCCCACTTCCCCACTTCCCCACTTCCCAACTTCCCCACTTCCCAACTTCCCCACTTCCCCACACCCCACAGACTGTTCCTCAATCAAGAAATTATTTCCCTGGAATTAAACCGCGACGTTTTTCTCCGGTGGTAGAGGATTGTAAAAATTGACAGAGATGTTGAACATGGGGGTTATCGGTTAGGAGAGAAACTTGTTCTAAAGCCTCCTGAAGATTTATATTAGAACGATAGATAATCCGAAAAGCTTTTTTCAGTAAAGCTAAATCTTCATCGGTAAAACCGGCCCTTTGTAAACCGACTAAATTAAGAGTTCGCACCCGACAGGGATTGCCTTCCACTAAAGTAAAAGGGGGAACATCGCGATCAATACGACTCATTCCTCCTAACATGGCCATTTTGCCAATATGAACAAATTGATGTACTCCTAAAACCCCCCCGATAACTGCTTTTGATTCGATCTGGACATGACCGGCCAAGGCGACACTATTAGCGATAATAATGTTATCTTGCAAAATACAATTATGGGCAACGTGAACATAGGCCATTAATAAATTATTATTGCCAATTTGGGTAACTTCTCCCGTATCCGTGGCACGATTAATCGTGACAAACTCGCGAATTTGGTTATGATCACCAATTTCTACGCTACTTTCGCCACCCTTATACTTTAAATCCTGTGGTTCATTACCAATAACAGCCCCAGAAAAAATATGATTACCCTTGCCAATTTTGGTCGGACCTTCAATGACCACATGGGCATCAATAATTGTATCAGCTTCAATTTCCACATTGGCCCCGATCACAGCATAGGGACCAACTTTAACCTTGGGATCAAGTTTTGCCGACGGATGGATAACCGCAGTGGGGTGGATTAACGTATTCAAAGGGAAGTCTCCCGCGCTCAACTTCGTCACTGTATGAATCATGGTATAGCTTATCCTATATTGGACAGATTGTGATCAAGATTGATAGCGGTTGCTTAGGGAGGGGACGACTTTAATGGGGAACCAGAACCCGTTAAACTATTAACCAGATTCTCTTGATTCCTTCGTCCCTCCCATCCTGATAAAAAATATATGAGCAATAATAGACCTAAAATTATAGTCTTAGATGATGACCCGACAGGTTCCCAAACAGTCCATAGTTGTCTGTTATTGATGCGGTGGGATGAAGATACTCTCCGCTTGGGATTGGCAGATAATGCGCCAATTTTCTTTGTTTTGACCAATACTCGCGCTTTAACCCCCGAAAAAGCCGAGTCTGTCACCAGAGAAGTCTGTCATAACCTGAAAACTGCCTTAACTAAAGAGGGAATCGAGGATTTTTTGGTGGTTAGTCGTTCCGATTCTACCCTGCGCGGGCATTATCCGATCGAAACTGATGTTATTGCCGAAGAATTGGGCGGTTTTGATGCACATTTCCTGATTCCAGCCTTTTTTGAGGGGGGTAGAATCACTCGCGATAGTATTCACTATTTAATCATCGATGGTGTTCCCACTCCCGTCCACGAGACGGAATTTGCTCGGGATTCGGTTTTTGCCTACCATTACAGTTATCTGCCGGATTATGTGGAGGAGAAAACGAAAGGGAAAATTAAAGCAGATGATGTAGAGAGATTTTTACTGACAGATATCCGTCAAGGTAGTTTAGAACGACTGCAAAAGCTCAAAAATAATCAATGTGGGGTGGTAGATGGGGAAACTCAAGCGGATCTCGATCGCTTTGCTGAAGATATTTTAACCGCCGCAGGGGAGGGAAAAAAATTTTTATTCCGTAGTGCCGCCAGTATTCTAACTTCTTTGGCTAATTTAGGAACTCAACCGATCGCACCCGAATCTATGGGTAAGTATAAGCCCACGGGGGAAGCCGGGGCAATTATCGTCGGTTCCCACGTCAAAAAAACTAGCCAACAATTAGATGAACTGCTTCAACAACCCAACACCGTCGGAGTCGAAATCGATGTGACGGCATTGCGCGATCGTCCCGATCAACGAGATCAACTCTTAGCACAAGCTCTGGAAAAAGTCAAGCTTATTCACAAAAATAAACAAACCCCCGTTATCTATACCAGTCGGCAAGAGTTAACCTTTGCTTCTGTGCAGAAACGCCTTGATTTTGGGGTTGCCGTCTCCACCCTGTTAATGGACATTGTTAAGGGTTTACCCGGCGACATCAGTTTTTTAATCAGTAAAGGCGGAATTACCTCCAATGATGTCTTAAGTACGGGTTTAAGCCTGCAATCGGCCCGTTTACTCGGTCAGATTCTCCCCGGTGTCTCCATGGTCCGCACAGCAGCTGATCATCCCCTCTTTCCTAATTTACCTGTGGTTCTTTTCCCGGGTAACGTTGGTGATGTCCAAGCTTTAGCCACAGTTTATCAACGTTTGTGTCAATAGGAGGCAATCAGTGATCAGTGAGCAGATATGAGTTCTTGTAGGTTCTTGTAGGGTGCGTTAACGAAGTGTAACGCACCTAATCTATGGTTATTCAATAATTGATTTAATGGTGGATTACGCTGCGCTAATCCACCCTACGGGGGGTTAAAATTATTGGTTCTTCCGAACTTACAATGTAGTGCGATCGCCGCTCTTGTAGGGTGCGTTAACGAAGTGTAACGCACCTAATCTATGGTTATTCAATAATTGATGTAATGGTGGATTACGCTGCGCTAATCCACCCTACGGGGGGTTAAAATTATTATTCTTCCCCTATTTCTTCGGTTATGCTACAATGCTTGTGAAGCAGCATAGACTTTTACTTCCTTCTCTAAACGTTCTCTGAGCCTATCTTTTTCTACTTCAATATCATACCTTGTTTGAAGATTCATCCAGAACCTTTCAGACATACCAAAATAACGGGAAAGCCTTAAGGCAATATCAGCAGTAATTCCTCGCTTTTCCTCGATAATTTCCTTGATTTGCTCTATTGGTACATTAAGATCTTCTGCCAAACGTTCTTGGCTAATTTCCATCGGTTTGAGAAATTCTTCTAACAGAATCTCACCAGGATGAATGGGGGCTAATAATTTTTTCTCAGTCATGATTATTGAGTAACAATTAATGATAATCGACTATTTCTAGGCGTTGCCATTTTTCCAAATAAAACAGATCCGCCACTGATCGTTAATTCGGATACTATGCTGATTTTTTCTATCTCCTGAGAGTTTTTCCAACCGATTAGATGGAGGAATGTATAAATCCTGTAAAGTTTCGGCCGCGTCTAAAACTTCTAGCTTTCTCCGAGCATTTCGTTGAATATCTTGAGGTAATTTTCGTGAAAATTTACGTTTGAATACTTGCTCTGTCTCCTTAGATGCAAAACTCTTAATCATCAATAATTAGGAAAATGCACTACCATCATATCATCTTAGTGCGATCATCGATCTCATGCTAACGTTATCACTGAAACTAGGCTCAGGTCCAGGCAGCATGGGAGTCAAGCGATATCCCTGTTCTTGATACCAGTCATCCACCAGCAGCAATTCTCATTTTGAAACGATTTTGCGTTGTTTCAGCGATCTAGAGATTCGTTAAGAATTATTAACCCCTCTAGGTGCAAGGGTTTTAATGTCATGAAACCTTAAAATGAGAATTGCTGATCCACCAGGACATAAATAATAGTCAAGAGGGTGGGAGCATCTATCCTATTCATGGGAGGCCTCATGCTTTGGAGTGATTACCTTTATCGTGACGCCTCCCTTTGATTTTACAAACCTCTCTATCTCACATCAGCCGCAATTCCTAATTCATAATTCATAATTCCCACTGCTGCTGGCTGCTCAAGGTTCATAATTAAAGAAACATCTATACTGATAGCCAGTTAATTTTTATGAAAACTGTTGCCGATAAGGACTTGAAAAGGCTAGAAGACTTAATTATCAACGGACAAAAAGCGATCGAAACTCGTTTCACGGCGATCGAGAATAGTATCGTCGAAATTAAAGCTGATATTGGCGAAATTAAAGCTGATATTAAGGAAATCAAGCAAGATGTTAAATCCCTAGAGATAGGACAGGCAAAATTAACCGAAAGAGTCGAAGGGATGGATAATCGCCTCAAAATAGTGGAGGGCAGTCAAAAAAATCAAATTTGGGCATTAATAACCATTTTAGGCGGTTCACTGATTACCGCTTCCGTCGGTTTGCTGATCGCTATTTTGCGCTTTGTCTTTTTTAAGTAAAAAATTATCTTTATGGATGAAACTAAAACCGAAATAAATCAAGAAATCGACCTAGAAACCGAAAAAATTGAGCCATCAGCCTCGGTCATGGAAAGATACGCCCAAATTCACTTAAAAAGTGAGGGCGAGAAATTGGTGCTAATTTTACCCAAAACTGGCGCCGGGGAGACAAGTCAGGATTGGACAGATATCTTGACAGGATTGAAATATTATCTCCGTAATAGCGGTCAAAACTGCCCAGCTAGAACACCAGTACACCTACGGGCGAGCGATCGCCTGATGGATACGCGGCAACTACAAGCGATCGCCACAATTTTAGACAGCGCCGAATTACCCCTACATACCATCCAAACCCAAAGAAGACAAACCGCAGTGGCAGCGGCAACTATGGGTTACAACGTCGAACAAATGCGAGCGAATGCCACGGTTTTCGGGGACGAGCAACCGCTGCCATCCCTCCTCGCCGAACCTTTGTACTTAAAAACCACCCTGCGATCGGGTGTAGAAATCCGTCACCCGGGTACAGTTATAGTCATGGGCGATATCAACCCCGGCGGATCGATCGTCGCTGATGGCGATATATTAGTTTGGGGGAGTTTACGCGGTGTGGCCCATGCGGGATTCCGCGGCGATCGAGCAGCGGTAATTATGGCCCTGCGAATCGATTTAACTCAACTGAGGATCGCGGAATTAGTGGCACGGGCCCCGGCTTTAAAAAGCGATCGCATGGAACCAGAAATCGCCTGTATCAGCGAAGGAGGAATCCGCATCATTGGGGCTTATAATTTTTCCAGAACCTACACCTTTAAAGATCAAGTGGGATGGGTCGAAAAAAAGTGACCAGTGACCAGTAAACAGTGATCAGTGACCAGTGATCAGTAAACAGTGATTCAGTGACTGGTAAAAATAGCGATTAACTGCGTTGAAATGAAAAACTCTATCAAACCAATAACTGATAACTGATAACTGATAACTAATAACTGATAACTGATAACTGATAACTGATAGCTGATAACTGATAACTGATAACTGATAACTGATATAAATTATGGCTCGTGTAATTGTGGTGACATCGGGAAAGGGAGGAGTCGGTAAAACGACAGTAACGGCGAACTTAGGTTCAGCTTTATCTCAATTAGGCTGTCGAGTCGCCCTTGTCGATGCCGATTTCGGACTAAGAAATCTCGATTTATTGTTAGGATTAGAACAGCGTATCGTTTATACTGCCCTCGATGTGGTGGCGGGAGATTGTAGCCTTGACAAAGCTTTAGTTAAGGATAAAAGACAGGAAAATCTGGTTTTATTACCAGCAGCACAAAATCGCACTAAAGAGGCGATTACTGCCGATCAAATGAAGGATTTAGTCGCCCAATTGTCAAAAAGTTACGACTATGTATTGATTGATTGCCCAGCGGGAATTGAAATGGGTTTTCGCAATGCGATCGCTGCTGCCCAGGAAGCGATCATCGTTACTACCCCAGAAATGTCGGCGGTGAGAGATGCTGATCGCGTGGTGGGATTACTAGAAAGCGAGGATATTAAGAGTATCCGTCTGATTGTCAACCGGCTGCGGCCAGAAATGATCCAACTTAACCAGATGATCAGCGTCGAGGACATTCTCGACTTATTGGTAATTCCCCTGTTAGGGATTATTCCCGACGATCAAAGAATTATTATTTCCACTAATAAAGGGGAACCATTAGTATTAGAGGAGAAGACCTCTCTCCCCTCCATGGCCTTTAGAAACATTGCCCAGCGTTTACAGGGTCGCGATGTGCCGTTTCTAGATTTAATGGCCGGTCAAGAAGGTTTTCTTACTCGTCTGCGTCGTCGCTTGTTTGGGCCTTAAACTCTCTCATCTCAATCCCTTAACCTACTATGAATGACCTGATCGATAAACTTCTAGCATGGCGCGGTTCGGGCAAAAGTGGCGACCAAGCTAAAAAACGCTTAAAACTTATTCTGGCCCATGATCGCGCCGATCTTAGTCCCGAAATTCTCAATATGATGCGTCAAGAAATCTTAGAAGTGGTCAGTCGTTATCTTGATATCGACACCGAGGAAACCGAGTTGCTCCTAGAAAGTGACCAACGAACTACAGCCCTGATTGCTAATTTTCCGATTCGTCGCATCAAACGCCGTCCTTTAACCGAGAAATTGCCATGAAAACTCAACCGATCGAGCTTTGGCTTAGTCTAGCGGTCAGTCCCTTTCTTTTATCCTATCTGGCCTTGCGTTCCCTCAATCATTGGTTAATTGAATTGGGCCGGGAAAGTGAGGAATTGTTTCGCGGCGATCGCTTGCCCCTTCTCAATATTCCCGATCAGTTACCGGTCAACAGTGACCAATAATCCAAGAAAAAAATCCTTTTGCCCCCTGAAAAGAGGCAATAATAGTGAAATTTTTGTTAAAAATCGGAAAAAATGTGATTCTTTGGCATATAATCTCATTTTTGACCAACCCTAAAGAACTAATCCCGATCTATCAGTGATCAGTGATCAGTTATTGGTTTGATAGAGTTTTTCATTTCAAGGCAGTTAATCCCTATTTTCACTGATTACTGTTTACTGATTACTGTTTACTGTTTACTGATTACTGATTACTGATTACTGTTTACTGATTACTGATTACTGAAATTATGAGCGTCCTTGTCCCCTCAACCGAAACCGAACAGGATATTTTCAGCACTTCCAACCTGTTTCTGCAGCAAAGACTGAAATTAATCGAAGATTTATGGAAAGAAGTCTTAGTCTCCGAATGTGGTCAAGAATTAGTCGATTTACTGGAATTACTGCGCCATCTCTGTTCTGAGGAAGGACAAGTGACCGATGATAGTCCGGAAGCAATGATCGCCAAAATGATCGAAGACTTGGAACTAGGGGAAGCGATCAAAGTTACCCGCGCTTTTGCCCTCTATTTCCAGTTAATAAATATAATTGAACAACACTACGAACAAAGGGATCAGCAACTACTGCGACGGACGGTGATCGGGGAAGAAAACGAAAGTCCCAAGACAGACCCACCGCAAAAAAGCCTTTTAGCCACCATTGTTGGGGCTGATTGGCTAGAAAAAACCCTGAACGAGTCCGATCACTCCGGCCCAAAATCGGGACTATTTCACTGGTTATTTCCCTATCTCAAACAGGTGAACGTCCCCCCCCAGGAAATCCAGCGTCTTCTCGATCAGTTAGATATTCGTCTGGTTTTCACGGCCCACCCCACAGAAATTGTCCGTCACACCATTCGCATTAAACAGCGCCGCATCTCGGGCATTCTCGAAAAACTCGACCAAGCAGAAGAAATCTTTCGCAGTATGGGGTTAACTAACTCCAGAGAAGCACAAACAGTCACCAAACAGTTAAAAGAAGAAATACGTTTCTGGTGGCGAACAGATGAACTACATCAATTTAAACCCACCGTCGTCGATGAGGTGGATTATGCCCTCCACTACTTCGATGAAGTTCTCTTCGATTCCCTACCCCAGTTAACCCTGCGTCTGCAGCAAAGCCTACAATCCTCCTTTCCCCGTTTACAAGCGCCGAAAAATAACTTCTGTCGCTTCGGTTCTTGGGTGGGGGGGGATCGGGATGGCAATCCCTCCGTTACCCCCGAAGTCACCTGGAAAACCTGCTGTTATCAGCGCAATCTGGTTATTAAAAAATATCTTGATGCTATTCGCGACCTGACCAGTATTTTAAGTGCCTCCCTGCACTGGTGTCACGTCTTGCCGGAGTTGCTGGACTCCCTGGACAGAGATAAACAGCAAATGCCCGAAATCTATAGCCAGTTAGCAATCCGCTACCGTCAGGAACCCTATCGCCTCAAATTGGCCTTTATTCAAAAACGTCTGGAAAATACACGCGATCGCAATAATCGCCTCAATGACCCGGAAGAACGACAATTATTAACTAAACTCAACGAAACCAACATCTATCGCTCCGGTTCCGAGTTTTTAGCCGAATTACAGCTATTACAGCGCAGTCTCTTGCAAACCGGTCTTTCCTGTCAAGAACTCGATCGACTGATCGCCCAAGTGGAGATTTTTGGCTTTGTCCTGACTCAGTTAGATTTTCGGCAAGAATCCACCCGTCACGCCGAATGTATCGAAGAAATCGCCGCCTATCTCGGAGTTTTACCCAAACCCTACGGCCAATTAAGCGAATCAGAAAAAATCGCCTGGTTAGTGGCGGAATTAAAAACCCGTCGGCCGCTAATTCCCCGGGAAATGCCCTTCTCGGAAAGAACCTGCGAAACCATTGAAACCCTGCGAGTTTTAAGAAGTCTGCAAGGGGAATTTGGTCTGGAAATCTGCCAAACCTACATTATCAGCATGACCAACGAGGCCAGCGATGTGCTAGAAGTGCTGTTATTAGCCCAAGAAGCCGGTTTATACGACCCCGCCACTAGCCGCAGTTCCCTCCGCATTGTTCCCCTCTTTGAAACCGTCGATGACCTCAAACACGCCCCCGGCATCATGCAGACTTTGTTTGAATTGCCTCTCTACCGGGCAGCCCTAGCCGGCGGTTACGACCATTTAGGGGCTTTAAACGGGGAGGAAGTGACCCCGGAACCAGCCATCCTCGAACCGGGTAATTTACAGGAGATTATGGTGGGTTACTCCGATAGTAATAAGGATTCCGGCTTTTTAAGCAGTAATTGGGAAATTCATAAGGCCCAGAAGGCTTTACAAAAAACCGCTAAACAATACGGCTTGAATCTACGTCTTTTTCATGGCCGGGGCGGTTCCGTCGGTCGGGGTGGTGGACCGGCCTACGCCGCTATCCTCGCCCAACCCCGGGGAACGATTAACGGTCGCATTAAAATCACCGAACAAGGCGAGGTTTTAGCCTCGAAATACTCTTTACCAGAATTGGCCTTGTATAACCTCGAAACGGCCGTAACGGCAGTCATACAGGCAAGTTTACTGGGCAGTGGTTTTGATGATCTCGAACCCTGGAATCGCATCATGGAGGAGTTGGCCACCCGTTCACGGCAAACCTATCGCAGTTTGATTTATGAAGAACCGGACTTTTTAGACTTCTTTCTGTCCGTAACTCCCATTCCTGAAATTAGTCTTTTACAGATTAGTTCCCGACCAGCGCGCCGGAAAAGTGGTCAACAGGATTTAAGTACCCTGCGGGCAATTCCCTGGGTATTTAGTTGGACCCAAACCCGTTTTCTTTTACCAGCTTGGTATGGTTTAGGGACAGCTTTGCAGATGTTTCTCGATGATTCTCCTAACCGAAATTTAGAATTGTTGCGCCATTTTTATCACAAGTGGCCCTTCTTCCAGATGGTGATTTCTAAGGCAGAAATGACTCTATCGAAGGTGGATCTACAGATGGCTTATCACTACGTCAGTGAACTTTCTAAGCAGGAAGATCGAGAACGTTTTCAACGTCTGTTTGAAAGGATCAAAGAGGAATATAATCGCACTAGCGAGATTGTTCTCCAGATCACCGGCGAGAAAAATTTATTAGATAATGATCCGAATTTACAGCGCTCGGTGCAGTTACGCAACGGTTCGATCGTTCCCCTCGGTTTCCTACAGGTGTCTCTCCTGAAACGTTTACGTCAATACAATAGTCAAGCTCAATCCGGTGTGATTCATTTCCGCTATTCTAAAGAGGAGTTGTTAAGGGGCGCTTTAATGACGATTAATGGTATTGCCGCAGGGATGAGAAATACCGGTTGATTACAGATAGTTAATGGTAGTTTTCGGGTGGTTATCTTGAAGGTAATCCACCCTATTTTTGTGATTTGTCAACTTTTTGTAGAACTTCTGAGTAACGCACAGAAAACGGGTTTCTCGGAGAAACCCGTTTTCTACTCATGCACTCATGCAAAAAGGGGAATAAATAATCAGTCTTTAATAACCAGATTTAGTATTACTTCCGATTTTATCACTCAATCCCAGCTTTTGGGGGGTTCTATTGGCTAATATTACTATCACTTATTGACTAAAAATAAAGATTTTACCGCTAACAGTTGACAATTGATCATCGACCCCGAAGAGAAGCAATTAAGCTCACTGGTGTGTCGGAAGATTAGAGATTGTGCCAAAATGGAGAAAGTGACCCAAGGATTACAGGTAAATTGTTTAAAAAAGGATCGAGTAACCGTGACTGATACGAACTTAGATATACTATCCCTGAGGGATCCAGCGATCGCAGGGATTTTGCAAAAAGAACTGCAACGTCAAAGAGATCACCTAGAATTAATCGCTAGTGAAAACTTTACCTCGGCTGCGGTCATGGCCGCCCAGGGTTCGGTTTTAACCAACAAATACGCGGAAGGACTGCCAAAAAAACGCTACTATGGCGGTTGCGAATACATTGACGAAGCGGAACAATTAGCGATCGATCGGGTTAAAAGACTATTTGGGGCAAACCACGCTAACGTACAACCCCACTCCGGTGCCCAAGCTAATTTCGCCGTTTTCCTGACCCTCTTGCAGCCCGGCGATACGATTATGGGCATGGATCTCTCCCACGGTGGTCATCTTACCCACGGTTCCCCCGTTAACGTTTCTGGGAAATGGTTCCGAGTAGTACAGTACGGAGTAAGTCCCGAAAGCGAACGCCTTGACTACGATCTCATCCTTGACATCGCCCGCAAGGAAAAACCCAAACTAATTATCTGCGGTTATTCTGCCTACTCGCGCCGGATTGATTTCGAGAAATTCCGCGCCATCGCTGACGAAGTGGGGGCCTACCTGATGGCAGATATCGCCCATATTGCCGGTTTAGTGGCCACTGGTCATCATCCTAATCCCCTACCCCACTGTGATGTGGTCACTACCACCACTCACAAAACCCTGCGCGGCCCTAGGGGGGGGTTAATTATGACCAAAGACGAGGAATTAGGCAAAAAATTCGATAAATCCGTCTTCCCCGGTAGCCAAGGCGGACCCCTAGAACACGTGATTGCGGCGAAAGCGGTGGCTTTTGGGGAGGCCCTGAAACCGGAGTTTAAAATCTATTCGGGCCAAGTAATCGCTAATGCCCAAGCTTTGGCAGGTCAGTTGAAGGCTAGAGGGATTAAAATTGTCACTGATGGTACGGATAATCACTTGATGTTACTCGATTTAAGATCCGTGGGCATGACCGGAAAAGAAGCCGATCGCTTGGTGAGTACGATCAATATTACCGCTAATAAAAACACTGTTCCCTTCGATCCCGAGTCTCCCTTTGTTACCAGTGGTCTGCGCTTGGGTTCCCCGGCTATGACCACCAGAGGACTAGGAGAAACGGAATTTATCGAGATTGGCAACATTATCGCCGATATTCTCCTTAATCCCGGTGATGAAGCCCTGAGAACTGCTTGCCGTCAACGGGTAGGGAAACTCTGTGAAAGCTTCCCCCTCTATCCCCATCTCCATATTTCCGTCCCCGCCTTGGCCTAAAACGAGAGATAATAAAAATTCATAATTGGCGATTGCCTGTCAGTGGCCAATTGTGAATTAAATCGCCCCCCAATTCCCATGTCCGGAGATTTATACTATCTAATTGCTTTTCTGATCGCCCATACCGTGGTACTTTGGAGTACGCCCCTCGTCAGAACCGTCGGACTGAAAAGCGGTTACGTCGATAAACCCAACGAAAGGAAGGTCCATGAAAGGCCTATGGTTCGACTGGGGGGAGTTTCGATTTTTGTCGGCGCTTTAACTGCCCTCCTGATCGTTTGGTGGTTGGGAGGGTTTGCTGGTTTAAACAGCGATCGAGAATGGGAAGTGTGGGGCGTAACCCTAGGCGGTTTGGGTTTTTTCCTCATCGGTTTAGCGGATGATCTTTTTAATCTTTCGCCCCTCAATCGTCTGGTAATGCAGTTTAGCGTCGCTTTTCTAGCTTGGCAAGCCGGCGTTAGGATCGATTTTCTCTCTATTCCCTTCGGCGATTTATTACAAATTCATTGGCTAAGTTTACCGATTACTCTCCTCTGGTTAGTGGGGATGGCTAATGCGATTAACTGGATTGACGGTTTAGATGGATTAGCGGCGGGAGTTTCGGGTATATCTGCCGTGGTTATTTTGATTGTAACTTTGGTGATGGGACAACCGGCCGCCGCTATTATCGCCGCCGCTTTAGCGGGTGGGGCCTTGGGTTTTCTGCGTTACAATTTTAACCCCGCTCAAATTTTTATGGGGGATGGTGGGGCCTATTTTATGGGTTTTACCCTGGCGGGTGTGGCGGTGATTGGATTGGCTAAAACCACTGCTGTGACTACTGTTGCCGTTACCGCCGTCTTACTACCCTATCTCATCCTCGCGGTTCCTCTCCTCGATATGTCCACGGTGATTATTTCCCGTCTCAAACGCGGAAAATCCCCTTTTGTGGCTGATAAACGTCATTTACACCATCGTTTACTGAAAGCTGGTATCTCTCACCGTCTGACAGTGTTATTTATCTACGCCCTAACTCTCTGGGTGGGCAGTTTAGCCCTCGGTTTTTCCAATGTTCCCAGTGGTTGGGGTTTTGCCTTTGGTGCGACTCTCCTCCTCGGTTACGTCGGTTGGCAAGTCTGGCGCAATCGTGGCGGTGAACCGTAAGCCATCTTAAACTAGAAAAAAGATTAATAATTAAGATAGCGGCAGGATAACCCTGGGAGTTTAGCAAATGTCTAACGAAACCGTAACTTATTCCCTTGAAACGGTCCTCAAGGAAATCAAAGACAGCATCAAGGAAGTCAACCACAAAGCTGATAGAATCGATCAACGTCTGACAAAATTAGAAATCGGACAGGCAGAACTTAAAGGAGAAATTAAAGCTTTAGATGAGCGACTAAGCACAAAAATTGACGGATTGACCGCTAGAGTTGCCTATCAAGAGTTTACTAATCGAGGCATTTTGATCGCCATTGGTGTTGCTATTTTAGGAGGAGCAGCTAAACTTTTTGGGTTTATTGGCAACCCCTAGAAGTTGCCCTTAGCATCATAAATTTTTCCTATCTTATTTTTTCAGCAAACCCTAATTAAAGTTATCAAAAGTAGCAGTTTAGCAAATGTCTAACGAAACCGTAACTTATTCCCTAGAAGCAGTCCTGACAAGAATTGAGGGAAAAATCGACTCTTTACAAAGAGATGTTAATGAGCGTCTCACTAAGCTAGAGATAGGACAATCAGAAATAAGAGGGGATATTAAAGCCCTAGATTCTAAAGTTATGGAAATAGAAAAGCGTATTGATGACCTGAATGCACGGGTGAATATTAGCACTAATGGGTTTCTTGGCATTGTCGGAATTTTGGTGACAGGAATACTAGGCATTCTGGGAAAAATCGTCTTTTTCCCTAATCCCTAAAAGTTATCCTTAGTCTTGCATATCGGCAATTTTGATGCCTTGTCGATTAGAGAAAAAATCAGCAAAAGTAGGAGTTTAGCACAATGTCTAACGAAACCGTAACTTATTCCCTAGAAGCAGTCCTGACAAGGATTGAGGGAAAAATCGACTCTTTACAAAGAGATGTTAATAAGCTAGAGATAGGACAATCAGAAATAAGAGGGGATATTAAAGCCCTAGATTCTAAAGTTATGGAAATAGAAAAGCGTATTGATGACCTGAATGCACGGGTGAATATTACCACTAATGGATTTCTTGGCATTGTCGGAATTTTGGTGACAGGAATACTAGGCATTCTGGGAAAAATCGTCTTTTTCCCTAATCCCTAAAAGTTGTCCTTAGTCTTTGTTTACTCTACAATTTTCAAGGATACAGAGAAAAATGATCTGCAAAAATCCCTCTTTCCGTTCTCCTCTCTGCGACTGTAGCGCCTCTGCGTCAAACAAAAAATATAAAACTCATGCCCTAATCACAGTAATTCTATATTGATTTTCTGTCACCACAACTTCAGTTGATAACCTTTCTTCCATTGGTAAGGCATTTTTCCGTCTATCAAAGATAAATAACCAACCAAAATCTAAACCCAAACGTGCTAAATAAGATTCTAATTGTTCAATTCCATCAGCTTGGGGATTGCGTTTTTTATCCCGCCATACTTTTAATTCAATCCCTAAAATTACATCTTTATACTGCAAACATAAATCCATTCTATCACTACCAATTGCATATTCCCTTTCTAAAACCCCCCCACCATTAACCACACGATGTAAAAAAGCCATTAATACAATATGGGGGGCAATTTCATGGTAAGCAGCACTACTTAATAATGGTTCGACCTGTTGTCGCCAAAACTTGAGAAATGCTGTTAATAAAGCATCAATATTTAATTCACCTTTTGCCGTCAACCAACTAGGACTAATTAAAGGTAAACTGTCTTGAGTTCCTTGGAATAAAACGCGGGGAATTACTTCACGATAAATGGGGTTAGAAATAACTAATCCCCCCATCGGATCACGTCGTAATAATCCTAAATCTATTAAATATTGGCGATCATCTGCTAGGGTATCGGGTAAGGTTTGCCCTGCTAAAATCGGTTCAATAATGTTTTTCACTCGTTTTTCTCTGAGTTTTTCCGCCAAACTATCTAAATGAGTATCCTGACGATTAATTAATATTTCTTTGGCTGTTAAAATATGTTCTTTGGTAATACCGATATTTCTATCTTTTACCATTTTTTCTACAATTTCTTTAGCTAAAGCATTGACTAACCAAGGTTGTCCTTGAGTTAAATCAAACGCTGTTTCTATAGCTTCTGGTGTGAAAATTTGTCCAGTTGCTGCTGTATGTTGTTGATATAATTCAACCACTTCTGCAAGATTAAAATTTCGCATAGTCAGAGAAGCAACTTTGATATTAAAAGGACTGGATGTATTTAATCTATCACTACCACCAGATGCTACTTTATAATCTCGCACATCTCGCAAACCAATTAATCCTACTGAGGTCGGGAAATTTTCTGGACGGTTAGGAAAACCATCTCTTAACTGTCGTAAAATAGAAATTAATGTTTGGTCTTGTAAAGAATCAATTTCATCTATAAATAATACTAAAGGTCGGTTTAAAGATTTTGCCCAACCTGTTAAAAAATCATTAATTCTATTTCCTGGTTCTTCCTGTTGCCATTGTTTAACAGGTGGTTGTAATTCTTTGGGTAAGCGGATATTTATTGTATTATACCAAGCTCTTAAAATCGCTAATTCTGCTGCACTGGGATCATGATTGAATGCACTTCCTACTTCCACTGATACCATGACTGCGGCATAATTTCCAGTATCGGTAAGTTGTTGTGCTAGAGCTAACATTGCTGTGGTTTTCCCCGTTTGTCGTGGTGCATGAAGGACAAAATAACTTTCTTGTTCAATTAGCTCCTCTAAATCTGGTAATCGTACTGTGGGAGATAGCATATAGTGGATATCGTCTTTACAGGGACCTGCAATATTAAACCAGCGAGTCATAGAATTTTGGTAATAGGTGAACTCTTTAAGTTTACACTATCTATAATTATGTTGGTATCAAGCAAGATTTTCACAGGTTATGTTTCTCCTTTAAATATTCCCATTTAGCTTGATCTGGATCAAAATCAGGAGGTGCAGGTTGGGTTTTCTCAAACCAGTTTTGCAAAACCTTGATTTTAGTTGGTCTTTTTGGTGTTTCTGGTGCTGGT
>NZ_JADBVM010000340.1:0-7219 GCF_020244875.1 Microcystis sp. M44BS1 | reverse complement strand
TGATTAACCTTTTCTTTCTTCTGGTGTCCCCTAGGTCTGCATACTGTAATTCTTGGGCTGCCCATTTCTCCATTTTTTTGCTTACCTCCACCTTGATTCCTTCTTTCAAAACTATACCTATCAATCGTTTCCCCTTTTTTTTAGTTTCTTCTCTTTTTGTTAAGAAAGATCTGACTAATGGATAGCCTTATCAAGGGGGCAAGGGGTAGGGGTAATCCACGGCAAAAACAGCCCCTAAAACTGATTATTGACCCGGACTTGGTGCTTCTATCGGGTACTCTGGGGAAAGGGGAGTCGATTCAACTATTGGTGGTGGGGCCGGAGGTTGGAGAATATTGCGCCAGCCTTGTATTTGGGAGCGAGCCGAACTGTAAGCGGTACTTTCCGGGGATACGGATTCAGCAAGGCGAATAGCTTCCAGATAACTGCCATTATTAGCTTGGTCCGTGGCTAAAGACAAAAGCTGATAACTCCAACGTTCCAGCAATTCAGTCCGTTGCACACCCGCATCGGTTTTAGTGGAAATATTGGTAACTAAAGCAATCGCTCGGGTTAAACCTTCTGCGGTTCCCATCGCCGCTAATTGATTAGCCTGTTGGAGATTTTGACGGGCCCGCAACTCTCGGCGCCAACGACGGATATTTTGGGATGCTTCCGCGGAAAGAGTGCGACCAGGGGGAATTTGATTGGCAGTGTCGATCGCTGTGCTATAGTCTTTGAGATTGGCCAAAGCTTGAGCCTGATCTAAAATGGGTTGATCCTCCATGCGTTCAATCCGTACTTGCCAGTCGTCAATTTCCCGTTGGGCATCTCGGTATAAGGCCCGATTTTTACCAATAGCCTGCGCCTGAATAATAGCGTTACTGAGGGAATTAATATCGCCGGGGATAGCGATTTCCCGCGCCCGTTCTAAAATCGGCCGGTCTTCTATGACTTGTATTTGACGATTCCAAGAGCCAATTTCCTGCTGTGCTTGCGACCAGAGGGGATTATTACGGGGAACCTCGCCCGCTTTCGCGATAGCGGCGCTATACTGCTCGATTGTACCTGCTTGTGCTAAATCTCTAGCCTCGGACAGTATTTTTACATCCTGTACCTGTAACTGCCAGCGTTCCCTCATAGCTAGGGCCGTTTGATGGAGAGGTCGAGAAGCGTCGATTTGTTCTAGTCCCAGTATGCCGGCTTCCAATCCGTCCACCGTGCCGGCTTCCGCATCTAAGGCCGCTTCGGACAAGAGGGACCAATCGGTGACATCTTCTTTAATTTTGAGGCCTTTGGGGGTTTGGTTAGCCAAATCCCGGAGAGCTTGCCATTGCTTCCGCTCAATTAATCTTTCGGCGTATTCTTTTAGTTTATCCTCGGTTTTCCCGATTAATTTTTGGGACTCCTGATAGGCATAACTGCTGGCTTGAATTTTTCTAGCTTCTTCGATGACTTTCAACCAATTGTCGAGACCGCCCCGGGCAAAGAGATTAAAGGCATTATCTAATTTACTGCTATCTTCCCGGGCGACGGTAATTTTAGCGAGCGCTTCATTATATTTAACCGTTGCCCAATATTCGTTATTTAAGTTCAATAAATCCACTGCTAGACGGAAAGATTGATTCCAGTTGGAAGCGCGGAGATTTTCCTCTAGTTTGCTTAATATCTCGTTGCCTTCCGTCCAAGTTCCTTGCCACTTAGCGATTCTTTCTTCAATAATTGCCGCTACTGCCATATTATTGGGGATTTGACGAGTTTTAGCAATTGCTTGCTCTAAATTTCCCGCTTGATAGTCTTTTTCAGCCAAATTCAGGATATCTCGCGCCCACTCTTCCACCTGTTGATTAACTTGCGATCGCAAGGGATGGTCCTCGGGTAAAGCTTCCACTAGGGCAATTGCTGCGAGTAATCCTTCCACGGTACGACTATCGGCGGAAAGTTGAGCGCAGTAGAGACGCAGGGAGGCAGAAGCAATAGGCCAGAAGATTTTGGGGCAATTGGGCGACTTCTGCATATTTAATAACTGCCAAGTGGCGAGAAAGCCAACACCGCCAAAGACGACCACAAATAAAGCCGCCCAAACTTTCCAAGTGAAACGATGCTGGTATCGGGACCAAAAGAGAAAAAGAAAAGACTTAGTTTTCTCTGGCCAACGAGTCAGGGAGTCAATCGATTCTCGTTTGACTAGATTTTTGGTTAATTCTTTTCCTTTAAACATTCACGACTCCCTGACAGATATTTTAGATAGATTTTACCTTAATGGCGCTCATTGCCCGACTTCTCAGCAAGATTCAGCTTGTAGAGACTCGACTAATTCGATTAATTGTCTCTCGTTGGCACTATACACTTCCTGGCAAAACTCACAGATGGCTTCCGCTTGTTTATCCTTTTCGATGATGTCTTTTAATTCATCGACCCCGAGGAATTTTAAAGCTCCTAGGGCCCGTTCAAAAGAACAATCACAATCAAAACGCAGCATCTGCACAGCTGGAAAAATTTCTAGACCCATATCTCCGAGAAGTTCCTGAAAAATATCTTCTAGACCCTTTCCTGCTCGTAAAAGAGGCGTAAATCCCGTTAATTTTCGCAATCTCGACTCTAAACGAGCCACTAAGACCTCATCCCTGGCGGCCTCTTTCGAGAGAACTTGTAATAAAATTCCCCCGGCAGCCGTTACTCCTGTGGTCGTACCGACAAAAACCCCCACTTGCAAAGCGGAGGGAATTTGTTCGGACTGGTCCAGGTAGTAGGCGATATCTTCCCCCACTTCCCCAGAAACTATTTCCACGATGCTTTCCTGAAGTTCATTTCTCTCCTCACCTTTTTCTTCCCGCAAGACTCGCACATAACCCTTGTTACCCACGGCGCGACCCACATCTAATTTACCCTTAGCATTGGGGAGTAATTCCACCTGGGGACAGTCCACATAACCCCGCACCGTGCCATCGAGTCCAGCATCAACTAAAACACCGCCTAGGGGACCGTCGCCTTTAATGCGAATATTGACCCTAGAACCGGGTTTTTTTAAACTGGAAGCCAAGAGTAAAGCCGATGCCATCGTGCGACCGAGAGCGGCAGTGGCTACGTTAGATAATTTATGTCTTTGGCGAGCTTCTTCGGTTAAACGAGTGGTAATCACTCCTACTACTCTAATTCCGCCATCGGCGGCCGTGGCGCGGATTAATTTATCTGCCATACTACTTACTGTTATCCTTGGAAAACGCTGTCCCGATTTTTAGTTATTCTTTAACTAACTTAACAAAAATTATCAGACAACAATATGTTCGGCAATTTTCAACAAAGTCAGCTGCGTATCGAAATCTCGGCCAGTGAAGAGGCTATCCGGGATAGTTTACTCAAAACTGCTCATCTCCGTCAATGGCTGTGGCCGCAAATGCTGTCGCCCAATCTACCCGATAAATTAGAGGAAGGTTTGACTTTTACCTCTTGGTTAGGTTTAATTCCCGTACAACATCAGGTTTTATTAGCCAATGACCAGTGTTTACGCTTGCTTTTGAGTCAAGGTATCGATGGCTATCACGAATGGTATTGGGGTGATGGTTGGTTACAATCGCGGTTAGAAGGCATTTCCCTCCTTCCCCTCAATCTCGGTCAGACTCTCAGTTTATTAAAATTACGACTATTTCTGAGCAATCAAAAGTAAATCCCACTTTAAAAACCCAATTATGGATTGTCTCTCCCCGCTGCTCACTCTCCTACACCGGGAGATTGGCCGCACCATCCAAGTCCAGGACTATTGACAGGCTAAGAACGGGGGTCTTCACCGGACATTTGAGATAAAATCGATCTAGTTAAAAATTTAATTCCGAAACTATGTTCGACGCACTGGCCGACCGCTTAGAAGACGCATGGAAAAAATTACGAGGTCAAGATAAAATCTCCTCGGCCAATATACAAGAAACCCTCAAAGAAGTCCGGCGAGCTTTATTAGAAGCAGATGTTAACCTACAGGTAGTCAAGGGATTTATTGCTGAGGTCGAGAAACAAGCCCTCGGCGCTGAAGTTATTTCCGGAGTCAATCCCGGCCAGCAATTTATCAAAATTGTCTATGATGAATTGGTCAAAATTATGGGGGAAAGTAACGTCCCCCTAGCTCAGGCCGATAAACCCCCCACCGTAATTTTAATGGCCGGGTTGCAAGGGACGGGAAAAACCACCGCCACCGCCAAATTAGCCCTATATCTCCGCAAACAGTCCAAAAGCTGCCTGATGGTGGCCACCGATGTTTACCGTCCGGCGGCCATTGACCAATTAATCACCCTCGGTAAACAGATAAATGTTCCCGTCTTCGAGATGGGTTCTCAGGCTAATCCCGTCGATATCGCCCGTCAAGGTGTGGAAAAAGCCAAAGAATTGGGCGTAGATACGGTTATCATCGACACCGCCGGTCGTTTGCAGATAGATACCCAGATGATGGGCGAACTAGCACAAATCAAGAAAATTGTCAACCCCGACGATACTTTATTAGTGGTGGATGCGATGACTGGTCAGGAAGCGGCCAGTCTTACCAACACTTTTCACCAACAAATCGGCATCACGGGGGCAATTCTCACCAAACTCGATGGCGATACTCGCGGTGGTGCGGCCCTATCAGTGCGGCAAATATCGGGACAACCGATTAAATTTGTTGGGGTTGGGGAAAAAGTAGAAGCTTTAGAGCCATTTTATCCCGATCGCCTTGCCAGTCGCATCCTCAATATGGGTGATGTCCTGACCCTAGTGGAAAAAGCTCAGGAACAGTTAGACCTAGAAGACGCGGCCAAAATGCAGGCCAAGATTTTAGAGGCTAAGTTTGATTTTAATGACTTCCTCAAACAGATGCGGCTGTTAAAAAATATGGGTTCCCTGGGGGGAGTCCTCAAGTTAATCCCCGGTCTGGGCAAACTGAGCGGGACAGACATCGAAAAGGGGGAAAAAGAGTTAAAACGCACGGAAGCGATGATTAATTCCATGACCACGGAGGAACGCGCTAACCCCGATTTATTGGCTAAGTCTCCTAATCGTCGTCGTCGCATTGCCAAGGGTTCGGGACATCCGGAAACAGAAGTGACCAAACTAATTGCTAATTTCACCAGAATGCGAACGATGATGCAACAGATGGGACGGGGACAAATGCCCGCTATGCCGGGGATGCCCGGGATGGGTGGCGGAATGTTTGGGGGTGGCAATCAACCGGGGTTCCGCGGTCAAGGTGGCAGCCCGAAAAAACCGAAGAAAATCAAGAAAAAGAAAGGTTTTGGCGATTTATAGAGGCTAAAAATGTTGAAAGCCAGAGCTTAAACTGAGTTTTCTCCCGTCGGCTAATTTTATCTCTTTCCCCGGGACAATTTGACCGATTATCGCCCCCTCTTCCCCCACTTGCTCCAGCAATTCTCTGGCACTGTCCGGGGGTAAACACAAAACTAACTCAAAGTCTTCACCGCCGTATAAAGCCCATTCTAGAGCTTTTTCGGCTCCTACATATTCTTTCAGGGTTGGATGCAGGGGAATCCGCTCGATTTCGGCACCAACCCCACTACAGCGACAAATTTGCATGATGGCATCTGCTAACCCGTCACTGCTATCCATGCCCGCGATGGGAAATTGCTTGACAATTTTTTGTAAATGTGGTATGCAATCGAGTCTCGGTCGCGGGCGTTGATGAGCTTGGATTAATCGCTTTTTTTGGGCGGAATTTAAATTCCTCCCGGTTTCAGGGTGCAAGAGTAACTCTAATCCAGCCCGCGATAAACCGTGATAACCTGTAATAACGATACTATCGCCCACTGTTGCATTAAAACGTCTAATTTCTTCATTTTTTGCTACTTGTCCCAGGGCGGTGATGCTGATGTTAATCTCCGTGGCCCGACAGACATCACCACCAACGATCGCCGTCTGATATACTTGCAGACAAGAGCTAAGACCCCGATAGAGTCCTTCTAGCCAATCGATGGCTAGATTGGGAGTTAAAGCCAATCCTACCGTAATTCCCAGGGGTTCTGCCCCCATAGCCGCTAAATCGGATAAATTAGCCGCCGCCCCTCGCCAGCCCACATCTTCGGGAGAGGTGGTAAGATCGCTAAAGTGGACGTTATTAACTAAAACATCAGTGGTGACAACGAGAGAGTAACCGTCTTTGAGGGATAAAATCGCCCCATCATCACCGATAATCTCCGCAGGACAATATTTTTGCAGAATCGGTAGCAATCCCTGTTCACCCAAGTCTTTAACGGTTAAATTCATAATTTCTGGGAATTGAACGATGCAGCTTCTAAAAAGTCTTTAGTTAAGAGGATTGGCGCTGATTTTTTCGTAGGCGCGATCGATAATTCCCCGACCGCGCAAAAAGCCGGTATTAGCTCCCGGACAAAGATAGGAGAGGGTTTCCGGACTAAAACGGTCTAAAATGGCCTTTTGCGATCGCAATTGCCGCGGCCAGTGGAAAGTTTTAGCGGTCTGTAGAGGTCGCGGTTGACCCTTGGTGTCGGGGAGAAGATGACGACCGGTAAATAAAACCCCCCCGTGACGGTTCCAGTAGAGACAGGAGGAACCGGGAGAATGGCCTGGAGTCCAAAAACCGCTACAAGTGGGAGATAACTGGATTTGTTGCTGAAAAACGGTAATTTGACGGTGAGGAAGCAGATAGGCTTCCTGTTCCTGTAGAATAATCTCACAATCAAGTAAACTTTGCAGAGAATCGCTCTGTTTACCCTGACCCCCGCGATGGGTAAAAAATAAGTAACGGACTCCCTTTTCTCGGAGAAAATCCCGCTCGCTCTCCTCACAGCCAGGACAATCCACCAGAATATTACCAGTATTTTCTACAATAAGATAAGAGGTTCCCCCTAGGGTTTCCCGATTAGGCGAGAAAGCGTATAAACCTTCTAAAATTAATCGAGGGGGTTTTGTAGTTTTGCTAACCTCTAAAGGAGACGATTCGGTTTCCGATCGCATGGTTTGCCTATCCAAATCACAATCAATGCGGTTTATAACTTAGCACGATCGGTCACTAACCCAGCCATAAAAGCGACGGGGCTTGTCTAAACCAATTTAGGCGACGCAAGTAGAGACTACCGCATCGAGACACAATCTGGCACAGACCTCCGAATGCTTCCCTAGTTCGGATTCTCTCTAAGCTTTATTGGTAAAGCGTTGTTAGACAAGACATCTTGATTGTGTTGCGGTAAGGGACTTTAACTTTACTCTTAAGGATTATCTCCATGGCAAGAGTTCCTGT
>NZ_JADBVM010000034.1:0-11169 GCF_020244875.1 Microcystis sp. M44BS1 | reverse complement strand
CAACAGTTTTGCGATTGGGAAATATCCAGTGACTCAGGCACAATATGAAGCAGTAATGGGAACCAATCCCTCTAAGTTTCAAAACAATCCCCAAAATCCGGTAGAAAATGTTAGTTGGAACGATGCTCAAGCTTTTTGTCAGAAATTGAGTCAAATAACAGGAAAAACCTATCGCCTACCCACGGAAGCGGAATGGGAATATGCCTGTCGTGCGGGGACTACTACTCGCTTTTATTTCGGTGATGATGCTAATCAGTTAGGAGATTACGCTTGGTATTACGGAAATTCTCAGGAGACAACTCATCCTGTGGGCCAGAAAAAACCCAATGCTTGGGGACTCTATGACATGAGTGGCAATGTTTGGGAATGGTGCGAAGACGATTGGCACGATAACTATATCGGAGCGCCGACGGATGGATCGGCGTGGCTTATCAATAATGATAATCGTTCTCATCTCAAGTGTCTGCGCGGCGGTTCTTGGTACTACAACCCTAGGCACTGTCGTTCTGCCTACCGCGACTGGGACAGCCCCGGCAACGGCTTCAGCAACGGTTTTCGGGTTGCGTGTGTCTCCCCAGGACTTTAACCCTTTGTTCTTTTGCTCTTTTGCCCTTTGTCTCCCGCCCTAAGGCGGGTCGATTTTTTTTTTGAGATTTTTAAACCCTTGTTTCAAGGCTCTGCCTTGAAACACAATATTTAAGGCTCTGCCTTAAAGCAATATTCAGGTAGAACCTGAAGAGAGCGTTCCCAGGTAGAACCTGGGAACGAGATAACGAGATAAAGCTTGTGCTATCTGTTCAAAGTTTAATCCTAATGCCAATAAACGCTGTTAATTCAGCTTCTTGTCTGCCTTACTCCAAAGCTTCCTGATACACTTTAGTTTGTTTTAAATCACTTAAACTAAACATCGCTTCTATCTCCTTTCTACTGACTTGGGGTAGCTTATAAACCAAGATTGTCTCTATCAATTCTAAAAGTTCTTGCTGTTGTTTGACCTTAGGTAATTCTTGTCTAATCCGTGGAATTAATTGTTTTCCCTGCTCGATCGCTCTTGCGGTGGGTGCTATAATTAATTGTAACATCGATATTCCCAGGGATTCCACTTCCCTAATTTTCAGGGAAAAAGTCCCGGAATTTTACCCCCTGAACACTGTAAGGACTGGCACTTTTTGATTTTTAAAAAGCCTTTAGATTTATTCAGCAAACCTTAATTAATTAGTCCTTGAGCAGTGCGATACATTGGGCTAAAGAAGCGTTAGTTTTCAACGCTTGCGGGTTAATATGGGTGGCAGCGGCTCGATAACCTTGTTCTAAGAGAGCTGCAATTAAATCTTCCCTTTTGGGTAAATCTAATTTACCCCTTCTCCCAATTTCCCGAAAGCTATAAAAATAGGGAGGAAAATCGTTTTCTTCCCTCATTATTTCTAACAATTTAACTACCTTTTTCCACTGCCATTGAGCGGCTAAATCTGCCATCTTTTCTAGATAAAAGCGATCGTGTAAACTGCCTAACCACAAGGGTCCAGTTAAGGTTAAAGGTTGCCCGTCCCCAGAACAAACTATCTTGCCTAACTTCGGACAAGGCACTGATTGATATTCCCCGCAGCTATGACAATAACCGAGAAAACCGTAGTTATGACTATTTAATTGTCTATTAGCTGTTAACCGCACCATCACCCGATAACTTTGACCAAAAAAGAAGGAAAAAATCGGCGTAATTCCTAAACCTAACCGGGCCGATTCTAATTGCAAACCAGCGATAATTAATCTTAATCCCTGTTCGTGGGCAGCCGGATGATTGCGAGCATAGGCTCCATAATCAGCTAAACTATTTTCTAGATTATGACCCGTCAGCGTCCGTCCATCGGTATTAGTTAGATAAATTAAACCACCGATTTTAGTGGCTAAAGGAATAGCACTGAACAGAGATGCAGGAGAACCAAAAGCATCAATATCAACTAGATCATAATGGTCTTTTTCAAGATAACATTCTAGGAGAACTTCTTGAGCAGATTTATAGGTTATTTTACCTTTTTTCTGTTGTAATAAACTCTCTAAGTTAGCGTCTAAAGTTGGCTTAATTTCTGGATTACCATCATTAACCCACAGCCAATCCGCACCACTTTCTAACCAATACCTGAGCGCTCGCACACCAGAGCCGCTCATTACTTCTAAAACGCGCAAACTGCCCCGCTCTTTTTGGGCAATTGCCGCCCCTAAAACTCCTAAATCTCGGACGATTTTACTCTCCGGTCGATAAAAAGTATTGTTGATATTAAATATCGCTTTTTCTTCCTGCATCGCTCATCTCATAATTAAGTAGGTAGGCACAATTATTTGTAGGATGGGTTAGCGGTAGCGTAACATGAGCGGGCGTTGGGTTTCATGCTTCAACCCAACCTACGTTCATTTTATATTTAATTCCACCCACCTACTTAGCACTCGATCTCTTCTTTTGTCTTTCCATGATTAACTAGGATCGAAAAGGGTCAACCACTGCCAAAACCAATCAGACATCAAGATAGAAGTAAATCTAAAGAAAGTGTGAAATTATCAGAAATTCCCGATTTTTTTACTATTATATCCCTAAAAAGCTGATAGTTTCCCCATAAGAACGGCAAATTGAAGGTAAAAAAATAACTATTTTTTAATATCTTATAGCAGTTTAATCCGGTCTGATGGGAGATAACCTAAAAGTAAAATCATTCAACCTTGATATAGAGATGAAAAAGTATCTAGCAGAGTTCATCGGGACGTTTTGGCTCGTTCTCGGTGGTTGCGGTAGTGCCGTTTTAGCGGCAGTATTTGTGGGTAAAGCCAAGAGTGTCGTAGATGGTGCTGATTTTAATATCGATCTGGGGATTTCTTTTGTGGGTGTCGCCCTCGCCTTCGGTTTAACCGTCCTTACCCTTGCCTACGCTTTCGGGCATATTTCGGGGGGACATTTTAATCCCGCCGTTTCCTTCGGTCTCTGGGCCGGGAAACGCTTCCCCGGTTCGGAACTACTTCCCTACATCATCGCTCAAGTTTTAGGGGCGATTTTAGCGGCGGTAATTATCTACATTATTGCCAGTGGTCAACCTAGTTTCGCTCTGGGAGGCAGTAACCCTCTGGCCACCAATGGTTACGGAGAACATTCTCCCGGTGGTTACAGTTTATTCGCCGCTTTGGTCACGGAAGTGGTCTTGACCTTCATGTTCTTAATTATCATTTTAGGCTCTACCGATCGACGCGCTCCGGCGGGTTTTGCTCCCATCGCTATTGGTTTAGGATTGACCTTAATTCACTTAATTAGCATTCCCGTGACCAATACCTCCGTTAACCCCGCTCGTAGTACCGGTGTTGCTCTTTTATGCGGTAATATGGCTCTCGTTGGTCAATTATGGTTATTCTGGATTGCTCCCATTGTTGGGGCCTTGGCTGCGGGTTTCCTCTACAATAGTTTCTTTGAAGAAACATTAGAAGAAAGACAAGTTAGAGAAGATGTGGAAAGTTACCGCTAAAGTTTGATTGCTTAAAGAGTCAAGTGCTGATAGCGATTCCTGTGGGGTCGCTATTTTTTTCGTCCCCACCGACAAAATTGAGCAGCGCTCGTCGTCCCTGCTCGCCTCGATCGAGTAAAGTAATCTCTAGATAATTTTCCGGCAAAAAAGTTAAACGTTCCGACCATTCGATCGCCACTATTCCTAAATCCACCTCGATTCCCTGCCAATAATTTTCTAGGTACAGCGCCTCAATATCCTGACCCTGCAAACGATACAAATCCAAATGATACAAAGGAAGGCGGCCTTCGTTATATTCGTTAACGAGGGTGAAGGTAGGACTAGCTATAGGCTCTTGAATGCCCAATCCTAAGCCAATTCCCTGTACTAAGGTGGTTTTTCCCGCTCCCAAATCGCCTTTTAATAAAATTACACTGCCAGAGGCCAAGGTTTGCCCCAGTTTTTCCCCTAAATTGACAGTAGCTTCTCGATCAGGCAAGTCGATAATCATTTTTTCCGCTAAGTAGGTGGGTGGAATTAAATATAAGATGAACGTAGGTTGGGTTGAAGCATGAAACCCAACGCCCGCATGGTTTACGCTACCGCTAACCCATCCTACAAATAATTGTGCCTCCCTACTTAGGAGGCCAATTAATCACTGATTCTAATATAGCGATCAGAGCAGCTTTCTGACCTACTTGGCTCTGGGGGGCTAAATCTGGTCTTTTGATCGAGAAAAATAGAAGCAGTTAAACTAATCTCTTATCTCTTAGTCTTGCCTTTGGTCAAATAGTCGCCATCAAGACAGAGATAAACGATCGGTGAAACCTTCCGGTAGATTAGACTAAATGGGAGTTGGTTAACTGCTTTTATAAAATTGATTGTTCCCTAACCATCAGCATTATCTAGGGTCGAAGGCAATAAAACAACCGAAGTTTAGGACTTTAAGCCAGAAGTTAAGAAAAAAAGTGAAATTATTATTTTTGAGTAATGGCCACGGTGAAGATGAGATCGCAATCCGGATTATTAAAAGACTGCAATCATCTCCCCACTGTCCGGGTATTACTGCTTTACCCCTAGTGGGTAACGGTTATGCTTATACTCGTCTGGGGATTCCCCTTCTCGATCGAGGTCAAAAAATGCCCTCTGGGGGTTTTATCACCAGGGATGCCAAACAATTATGGCGAGATCTGCGGGAGGGATTATTAGGATTAACCTCCCGTCAATACCGTCTGGTCAAAAATTGGGGCCAAGAAGGGGGAAAAATTGTCGCAGTGGGAGATATCTTACCCCTGGCCCTTGCTTGGTTGAGCGAGACAGATTATGCTTTTGTGGGAACGGCTAAATCAGAATACTATCTCCGGGATGAGCAGGGATGGTTAGATAGTAGCTCGATGATCGATCGCCTCTGGGGTTCCTACTATTATCCCTGGGAACGCTGGTTAATGGCCCGTCCTCGCTGTCGGGGGGTTTTTCCCCGGGATAGTTTAACTAGCAAAATTTTACAACAGTGGTCAATTGCCGTTGTCGATGGGGGTAATCCGATGATGGATGACCTTTTACCCTCGATAACGGGCGATTTTCCCCAAGATTGCCTAAATATTCTGCTGCTACCCGGTTCGCGCTTTCCCGAATCTCTCCACAATTGGCAGCAAATTCTCGCAGCTGTGGCCGCCATGATCGGCCGTTTTCCCGATTACAAGCTGGAATTTTTGGCAGCGATCGCTCCTTCTCTCCCCCTAGAATCTTTTACGGCTGCTTTAATTTCCCGGGGTTGGCGAGAACATAGCACAAATAAGTTTATTTGTCAAGAGGTATTTATAACTATTTCTCAAAGGGATTACGCCGAATATTTAGGCCGTTGCCATCTGGCCATCGCCATGGCGGGAACTGCCACGGAACAGTTCGTCGGTTTGGGTAAACCGGCGATCACAATTGCGGGATCTGGACCACAGTTTACTCCCCATTTTGCCAAACTGCAACAGCGTTTATTAGGCTGTTCAATTCTCTTAGGCGATAGTGCCGAGTCAGTGGCAGACAAGTTAGAATATTTATTACAAAATCCCCCACAGTGGCAAGAAATCGCCGTTAATGGTCGTCAGAGAATGGGATCGGCCGGGGCCTCCGATCGCATTGCCCAATGGTTACTAGACAATTTTTGCCCTTAAACGAAAGTATCGGTCTGATTTTCGCCGCTAGTGGGCCAATCAAAAACAGTTTCTAGGGCGATTTTTTGGGCGCTTGGTTGTTGTCCATAGCTGAAAAGATGGGGAATTTCTCCGCTTTGTTGACGAAACCACTGGAAAACGTAGGGACTACCATAAATAATCAATGCTTGAATTTGTCCGGTTTTCAGCAAATCTTGATAGATAGCTTTCGTTTCCTCCCCTAATCCGGCACTACCCCGAAAAGGATTACCACGGATGAATACTTGTAGGAGAGTTGTTTCTGGAGAGACGAGGGACTGATTAAAGGTGCTACGGTCGATTATTTGGGTTTGATAACCCCATTGTCGGGGAATTGTCACCGCCGGACAAGAGCGATCGAGAAAGTCACAGTTGAGTAAATCATCGATAATGATTAAATTGCGGCCTTGAGTGGCTTTAATGGGTAAATTACCGCTAACTGTTTGGGAATCTTTTAAAATATCGCTGACAATCTCTAGAGCTTGCGGTGCCGCTAAACTGCTTAAGGATTCTAAGGATGGCTGTCTTTGCCCTAATTTCTCTTTTGCTCGTTGAATACGCTGCCAAGAATCATTAATTCTGGCTTCGCTAATTGTACCCCCTTGCACGGCACTATACACCGCTTCGATCGCTTCGATCGGATCGGGAGGCATTAACAGTATATCAGCCCCCGCCTGTACCGCCCTCACTGCTATGGCGGCAGCACTGGCAATTTTAGTCACTCCTCCCATAATCAGGGCATCAGTGACGATTAAACCCTGAAAACCGAGATTTTGGCGCAGTTTTTCCCCGAGAATTTTCGAGGAAAGAGTGACGGGAAATTCGGCATCCCAAGCGGGAATTAACAGATGGCCTGACATAATACTATCAACCCCTGACTCGATCGCCGCTTGAAAGGGCGGTAATTCGATCGCTTCTAGGCGATCATGATCGTGGTTGATGATGGGAAGATCGAGATGGGAGTCATTGCTGGTGTCACCGTGGCCGGGAAAATGTTTGGCCGTGGTCAAAACTGGATAGGAATTCGCCCCTAAAATAAAAGCTTGAGCTAGATTAGCGACGATTTCAGGAGTTTCAGCTAAGGAACGAATATTGATAACCGGATTGTCGGGATTATTGTTCACATCGACAATTGGGGCTAAAATCCAGTTAATCCCGATCGATAGAGCCTCCTTAGCCGTAATTGCTCCCATTTCCATAGCATATTCTGTGGCTTTTGTCAAGCTTTTTTCCGCTATTTTTCCTAAAGCCATCGGGGGGGGAAACCAAGTAGCACCGGAAAACCTTTGGCCGACTCCCTCCTCGATATCGGCAGCAATGAGCAGAGGATTATCCCCGGACCAACTTTGTAATTGTTGGCTGCGGAGAGCGATTTCGGCGGCGCTGCCTCCTAAGAGAATCACCCCACCGAGGTGGAGGGTTTCTAACCAATGTTTTAGGGTCGCGTTGACAGGTTCCCAAGCAGGATAGCGGATTTGTTGGTCAAAGAGATAGCCGGAAGCGCGGACTACTATCATCTGACCAATACGTTCTTTTAGGGATAAAATGCGATCGCTCACTATTCAGTTATCAGTTATCAGTTATCAGTTATCAGTTATCAGGTTTAAGTTTTAAGTTCCCAGTTTTGTCTAAATCCAGTTTTGCCTAAATTTAGTTATCCTCTACTGGTCACTGGTCACTGATATCGGAATCGTCATCTTCTGGGGGTCGATCGCTCTTAATATGATCAAGAAGGTGTAACATTCGATCGCCGCGTTCAAGGGAAGAATCTTCTAGGAAGACCACTTCGGGGGTACGTCTGAGACGGATGCGTTGACCGAGTTCGCGCCGGACGAATCCCGCAGCAGCTTTTAAACCGGCCATAGTTTCGGCCTTTGCCTCTTTGTTGCCGTAGATAGACACAAAAATCCTAGCGTGTTGCAGGTCGTGGGAGAGATCCACATCGGTAACGCTAACCATACCGGCCCCGACCCGATCATCTTTAATTTCCATTAATAACATTTGGCTGACCTCGCGCTTAATTAGCGAGGACACGCGAGATACTCGACGGTCGTTAGCCATAATTTTTGTCCCCTAAAAACAGCGAAACCCTTACCATTGTATCAAGCTAATCCGAGCATGGCTTTGAGGGTGAAATAAAGAAAGGCGAAAGTTCCCCCCAGAAAGCCGACAAGTGCGATCGCTGTGAGGGGATTTTTTAATAAAGGGGCCAACCAGCCGAAAAAGGCGAAGAAAATCCCTAAACTAAAGCTAATCAGATAGCGGGGGTAACGGCTCACGTTATCAAAAAAGTCGCCCATAAATTTTATTTATTATCTTTGTCCGTAAGTAATTATAGCAGTAAGCTTCGATGCTGCCACGCCGCCCGATTAATGGGACTTAACAGAATCTCTAGACTTTTGTACTATTTAGTCGTATAACTATCTGGCTGGAGAGAAATACGGAATCACTCTACTCTAGATAAGTAGCTGGTTATAATTAAATTAAAAATGGATTTTAGGTTCGATCCCCCCTTAGTCCCCCCTTGATAAGGGGGGAAGCCGAAGGCGGGGGGATCCCCCTTGATAAGGGGGGTGCCGATCCCCCCTTAGTCCCCCCTTGATAAGGGGGGGCATCTGATAACTTTTAACGCCTACCTACTTACAGTTAAGGGTACAGCTACTTTCAAGCTTGCGACGGGCATCGATCGATCCCTGAATTTGGGCTAACTAAAAGAGGATAATTAATAGCCGGATGACAGCGATAGAATAGGGATTTTTAAAACTTAGCTCCAAACTAACTTTTGGATGGGTGCAAGGTTGGCATTGATACCTTAATACCTTGATTCAGCAACGACTAAGAATGCGGTGCTGGGGTAGAGGGTGATTAGATGGATAAATTATAATTTTTAAGAAAATCTTAAAAAGGCTGTTGTATGGAAAAAATCCGTCTAGGATTACAGTTATGCTCGTCGAACAGTAAGGTCGATAATAAGTTCGCAAGAATAGTTAAAATTAAACACTTATTTCCTAATTCATGTATATCCTATGTTAAAAATTGCCACAATTCCCTATCCAATTGTCACAAAATACAAAAGCCTGTTTGGACAGGCAGAACCAATAGTAAAAAACCCTATTTGGTTGAACTGTTTTGCTCGTGGTGTCGATGGTCGTGTTTATCGAAAGTGGTTCGACAACAACGCCGGGTGGAAACCATCTGACTTTGATTGGCAGCCGCTTGGGGGAGGGATTACGGATTACCCCGTTGCAGTTGCATGGTCTAGCAATCGACTTGATATTTTTGCCCGCGGTGTTGATGGCGCTCTGTATCACAATTATGGAAGTAACAACGATAAACCTTTAGCAGGATGGGAACTACTGGGTGGTCTGATTCAAGGTTCTCCTACAGTTGTTTCTTGGGGAAATAATCGAATCGATATTTTTGCCCGTGGCACGGATAATGGTATTTACCACAAGTGGTGGGATGGGAAGGGATGGAAACCCTCACAATTAGATTGGCAACCCCTGCTGGGGGTTGAAACATCTGAGCCTCCTGCCGCAGTAACATGGTCTAAAGGTCGTTTAGACGTTTTCGTACTCGGTTTAGACGGGAATGTCTATCATAACTATGGAAATGGCAATCCTAACAACTGGAGCGGATGGGAAACACTAGGTGGCTCACCGTTAAAAGGATCGCCAACGGTTGTTTCTTGGGGGGATGAGAGGATTGATATTTTCGTCCGGTCGTGGGATGGTACCATTAAACACAAGTCGTGGGATGGAGTATTTCCCTGGAAACCATCACAATTAGATTGGTATGATGTGGGTGGTCCAATTAATACCAATAGACCTGGTACATCTGACCCTCCTGCTGCGGTTGCATGGTCCAAAGGCCGGCTAGACGTATTTATACGCGAACAAAAAGATGGGGCTGTGTATCATAATTATGGCAATGGAAGTCCTAGCAGTTGGAGTGGATGGCAATCACTGGGGGGCAAAATCCAAGGACCTCCTACAGTTGTTTCTTGGGGAACTAACAGGCTTGATGTTTTTGCCCGTGGGATGGATGATGGGGTTTGGCACAAGTGGTGGGATGGCGTTTCCCCCTGGAAGGGTTGGGAATTATTAGATAAACCAGTGAGTCCATCAATCGTTGTTTTTACTACAAAGAATCAAACTGGTGGAGCCATAAGGGTTAGTGGTAAAGGTTTTACCCCTGGTGGAAGAGTCAAGTTCTATGTTGAGAATCTAGTCAATCAAAAGAATCCATTCCATCTGACGGAAGATCTTGCAGATGCACAGGGACAGTTTTCGGAAAAAACTAATTTCTTCCAGGCCAACTGTTGGCGAAATCAAGTTAATCCTGCTGTAATTCGCGCAGTTGATGTGGTGACTGGTGCATCAGCAACAGGGACATCAAATGCTTATACTTGCTAATTGTTTATTAAGAGTGTAGAGTGTAGGGTGCGTTAGGCGGCTATCAATTTAGTCAAAAAACCAAAATTAATAATTCGCCGTAACGCACCACCTCTATTATTAAATTGGTGCGTTACGCTATTGAAGAGCGGACCCTACGAGTAATATGACTACAAGCTTTACTTTCTAAGGCGGATTTGGTATGACAGTTTGGCCTTCCCGACTTTATGGGGTACAATGTTCGTAGGCAATACATTGATCTCTTGCAAGAGGGAAGTAAAATGATTATTAGTCTGATAAAAAAACAAGAAAAATAAAATCTGTTCCCTGATCCCAATTAGCAATACAAATGTTCTACCACTTACTTATATGGATATTCAAACCCTTTTAGAATGGACAGATAAACAGGTATTAGAGAAAACCGGTAAACATCTTGATTCATTGCAAGAATCCATCTTACAGGGTATTTGGGAACATCAAGATTACGAAGAAATTGCCAAAGATAATCAGCGCAGTTATGACCATATAAAAAAAGAAGCATGGAAATTATGGCAACTGCTATCAGATGTTTTTGAAGAAGATATAAAAAAGTCTAATGTTCGTTCTATTTTAGAAAATAAAGCTTCATCTATTATTTATCACTTTGTTAACTATCATTGTAATAATATCGGCAATAACCATATAAATATCTGTAGAGAAAATAATCCCTATTCAGAAAACAACTTAAAAAAGTCTTAAAATTTTCCAGATAATGATCATCAATCCCCCATAATTAACCTAACAAAAGCCCCTGAATTAAGGTATAACTATGGACGTAAGTTAGAAATATCAACCTTAAAAGAATGGCTAGATAATAAAACTAGATTAATTACTATTTATGGGTTAACTGGAATCGGAAAAACAGCTTTAACCCTTAAATTAGTTTCAGAAATTGCCCCACAGTTTGATTATATTATTTATCGCAGCCTGGAAAATATTCCTCAATTAATCGCTCTCAAAGATGATCTAAAACAGTTTTTCAACCAATCTCTATCAACCCCCTTACCTGATATAATAGATTATCTAAGCTCCTATCGTTGTTTAATTATTCTTGATGATGTGCAGAAT
>NZ_JADBVM010000339.1:0-8920 GCF_020244875.1 Microcystis sp. M44BS1 | reverse complement strand
GAAACAGGTGCAAGATTTTGAGAGAATCGTGCTTCAAAACCTTGCGTCTTCATCGGCCCGCGTCCTGTAGGGGCGAAGCATTCGGGCAATAACCTATCGGTGAAACCGGAGATTTTCTATCCGAATGCTTCGCCCGTACTTTTTGCCGCAAACCCTAATTATCATCAGTAATCTTCAATCTTTTAATCCTATGTCATAAACTCCTAAATATGACCTTCGTGGAGCAAATATTGCTAACTTTGCCGATACGGTGCAAGGAGATCAAAAAGCAGTTCAACATAATTACGCCACACCCCAAAATTTAGCCGAAGCCGCCCAAGAAATCCAACAACTTATCAGCCAACTCACCCAAACTTATCCCACTAATACCGAAATTGAAAAACAAACTTTTGTCGCACAAGTTGACGCAGCAATCCAGAAAAATTCTCGCTTAAGAAGCATTTTAATCACGGGAGGAATTGAATTAATTAAAGTTCTCTGTCCTCCCCTCGGTATTCCCATTGAAATGGGTAAAAAATGGCTAGAAACTGCTAATTTAAGTGATTAAACCTAGAGGTTTAATAATCTTCTAATGATACAAATCCCGAAGTCCGCCGCTGATGCGTTTCATTTTTGAATTAGCACAATTATAACCATAAGTCAAGCTTTTTTGATGATAATTAACTTTTTTGTTGGTGATATTTTGACCTTGTTCCGGTATTGGAGAGAACCAGTATTTCTATTCTAATAAGGTCTCTTTAATTGTTGTTAAAACTTTGCTATCTTTGACCATCCAAGCATGGAGCAATACCGGAATGGAAATTTCTTTGCCCACCGATAAACGAGAACTATGGGCAGGAAATATCATTAAATCGTAGGGAGTCCAGATAATTGTGGTTTTAATTTTATTTAAAATTTGTTGACAATCTTGATTTAAATCCTCTAGAAATTGACTCCCCGGCTGCATTTGTCTAATCCCATCTAAGGGTAAACTATACGCGGTTAACGTGCCTCGATTCGGTGCAGAAATATTTAGGTAACGTTGCACTCTTGCCACTCCTCCCAATCTTTGCAGGTAGTAGCGGGTAATTAATCCTCCCATACTAAACCCAATCAGATCTACTTTCTGCTCTTTAGCAAAGTTTTTCTCGATATAATTCTCCACCTGACCGGCTAAAACTTCTAACTTTTTGTAACCATGATTGGGAATTAGATTAAAACTATGCACCTGCCAACCATGATAGTTTAAATACTCGCTCATCGGTTTAAAAACAGCAGTAGTGTCCAGAAAACCATGCACCAAAACAACGGGATTCATAGATGAGATTTTATCCTTAAATTCTGAATCTATTCTAACGAATGATCGGGGTAATGAGCGAAAAATTTTGGGGAAGAGCCTATCTACTAGGTACGGCTACCGGCAACTTCTAAGGATTAGGGAAAAAACCAAAAAGTTTAGCGGCACCTCCTAAAATAGCGACCACCAATGCTATCAGAATCCCTCGATTGGTGAATTCCTGATAGGCAACCCTTGCAGTTAATCCCTCGATTTTTGTGCTTACTCGTTCATCCAGAGCTTTGATTTCTCCCTTGAGTTCGGCCTGTCCTATTTCTACTTTAGTTAACCGGTCTTCTACCTTGTCAAATCTCTCATCAATACGTTTTTCCAGAGAGTCGATTTTCTCGTCAATACGTTTTTCCAGAGAGTCGATTTTCTCGTCAATACGTTTTTCCAGAGAGTCGATTTTCCCCTCAATCCTTGTCAGGACAGCTTCTAGGGAATAAGTGACAGTTTCGTTAGACATTTAAGCAACTCCAAAAGTCAAATCTTCAGGGGTAAATGCTGGAGGCTATATTTTACGGAAAAATCAGGGGTCTATAGGCGGACACGGATTCCCATTATAAGAAAATTATAAGTCAAGACTTGAGTTTTTGTCAAGCTTTTTTTTGACGGCAATCAATGGCAAGAATTTCGGGGAAGTATTTAGCCACCGATGCCTAACCGTCCCGCTAAACTAGGGCTTAAAGGAATCAGAGTCGCCAACATTAAAAAGAGTAGTAATAAACCCCAACCGGCGCGGGTGTCATCGGGTTCGGTTAACTCGTTTAAACTCGGTCTTTCCAACTCTCTTTGTAAAAAAGCGACTAAAATTGTCCAATAGAGAGGAATCGGATTACTGGGATTAACTAAGGAAATAATGCCCAAAATGACCAAAGTGGCCACAGTGGTGCGGCGGGCAATTTTGCGACCATAAATAGCCTGAACAATTCTGCCACCATCTAACTGTCCAGCAGGCAGTAAATTAAGGGCGGTAATCACCAATCCTAACCAACCGATAACAGTTAAAGGATGCACGGATATAACAGCATTTTGTAACTCGTCGCCCAAAACTATCCGCGCTAAAAAACTCACTAAAATTGAACTTTGGAAAAAGTTACTAGGGATTTGAAAAAGGCTGGCCGAATTAGATAAAGTCAGTCCAATAATTAATAAGATTAAAGAAACCAAACCGCCCAAAGCAGGACCAGCGAAAGCTATATCAAATAGAACACTGCGGTTAGGTAATAAAGATTCAAAACGAGTAATCGCCCCAAAAGAACCAATCTGCCAAGTGGGAAGAAAATAGGGTAAACTGAGACGAACATTATGGCGTTTAGCGATAATTAGATGACCGATTTCGTGGGCAATTAATACCGACCATAAACCCAAACTCAGGGGAATTGCTTCTCGATATCTCTGCCAATTACTAAACAAATCAAAACCTAATAAAATTCCCGCCGCTTCTAAGCTGGTGACAATAGTGGCTACTAACAAAACTAAAGAGAGATTTTTTTGAGCAAGAGTGGCAGGACTAGGATCATTAGTTTTGGGAAGGATAATTACCACCGGTTTTTCCTCGGTTCCTTCCACCAGAAATAAACGATATTTATCGCCAAAATGATTACTTAATTTCTGGGTTAAGCGCGAGTGAACTAGATCCGGTTCTCCCCGTAAATTGCCTTTAAAAATTGCCCCTTCCTGAAAAGAGATAGTTTCGGTGGCAAAAAAAGTATCTATCCCAAAAATACTCTGAATAACTTTTAAATCCTCTTCGGGAATTGGCATCACATCCGGCACAATTGCTGTCACCGCTGCCGGGATTTCTAGAGGAGTAACGGACTGGCTAACTGCCTGGTTAACTTTCGGTTCAATTATCTGATTGGTTTTCAGTAAGCGTAAACGGTTGCCCAAATAAATATAGATAATGGTGGCAGCAACCAGTAAAAAGAGAATTACCGCTAGATTGAGATAAATTCCCGCCGCAAATAGCCCGAAAAAAATTAACCAAGGAGCTATGAGTACCAAGGATTGTAACCAAGCTAAAATTCCCAGTTGGCCGTAGGGTTTAGCTCGATAAAAACTCCAAGTCAAGATAGCACCAGCGACGAGGAAAATAACAGCGACCGCAGCAATTTCCGAAGAAATATTAACCATAGGAAAGTCAAAATCAATAGGTTTTTATCAATCAATTTGATTATAAGCTTGCAGGGCGGCCCGTAATTGACCCCGATGCTTTTGTAACAATTCTTGTCCTGGGGCCGCCGAAAGTCCCGTTTTCTGCATTAACAAAGCCAATTTAACCCGGCGGCCACTTTTTTCCAGTAAAATAGCCGCTTCCTCACGACTAATATCGGTAAGGTTGCAGATAATCCGCAGGGCGCGGTCATGGAGTTTATGATTAGTAACTGCCACATCGACCATCTGGTTGCCGTAAACCTTGCCTAACATGACCATTGTCCCTGTGGAAAGGATATTTAAAGCCATTTTCGTCACCGTTCCCGCTTTCAGACGGGTGGAGCCGGCCAAAAGTTCTGGTCCAGTCAATAACCGGATATCCACATCCACCGCGATCTCCACTTGTTCGGCGGGGACACAACTAATGGCAATCGTCGTCGCACCCCGCTGTTTTGCCGCCTGTAAAGCCCCGTGAACGTAGGGGGTTGTCCCCCCGGCGGTAATCCCCACTACCACGTCTAATTCGTGAATTTCTCGCTGGGCAATAATCGCCGCTCCATCTTCCGCTTTATCCTCCAAATCTTCGGAACTACGCACCAGCGCCGCCGCTCCACCGGCAATAATTCCCTGTACCAATTCCGGGGGAGTGCAGAAGGTGGGGGGACATTCGGCCGCGTCCAAAACCCCCAGCCGGCCACTGGTTCCCGCCCCAATGTAAAAGAGTCTACCACCTTTAGCCAGAGCTTGACTGGTCAGGGAGATCCCTAGGGCCAATTCTTGCCGGGCCATGGCGATCGCTTTTAGGGTTTGGGCATCCTCGCGATTGAAGAGATCCACCAATTCGAGCGGGTTTAATTGGTCTAAATTTAGGCTGTTTGGGTTAATTTGTTCGGTTAACAGGTGTCCTCTGCTTTCCCACTGTTCCATAACGGTTTAATTGAGTTTTTCGTAAGATTATTTTCAGTATATAGCCAATCGGTGGGTAAAAAGCTTGACAATCGCCCCCCGAATATTAGACAATAGTAAATTGTGTCAATTCCTGCTCGGATCAGGTGAAGACATTAGCACAAAAGCTGGGATTTTTTTCAGCTACCTGTACGGCAAAACGAGCGCAGAAAATTTATGAGTTACGCGATTATTGAGACCGGTGGCAAACAGATTCGGGTGGAACCCGGTCGCTATTACGATATTGAACTTCTTCCCGTCGATGAACAAAGTACCCATACCATCGACAAAGTGCTATTAATCCATGATGAGGATGATATTAGCATCGGTCAGCCCTTTATCGAAGGGGCTACCGTCGAAGGGACTGTCATGCAACATCGTCGGGGCAAAAAAGTTATTGTCTATAAAATGCGCCCGAAAAAGAAAACCCGCAAAAAACGCGGTCATCGTCAAGAAATTACCCGTTTTATGATTGATTCAATCAATTATAACGGTAAAACCCTAGTCGCCACTGCTGCTACCTCCGGCGCTGAAGTTGTGGAAGATAGTAGCGACGAAGAAGAATAACTTTTACAATCAAAAAAGCATTTGGAGAGAAATTATGGCTCATAAGAAAGGTACGGGTAGTACCCGCAACGGACGCGATTCTCGTTCCCAGAGACTAGGCGTTAAGCGCTACGGTGGTCAAGTGGTAAAAGCGGGAAATATTCTCATCCGTCAACGGGGTACTAAAGTTCACCCGGGTAAAAATGTTGGTCGTGGTGGCGATGATACTTTATTCGCTTTAATTGATGGTGTGGTCAAATTTGAATACAAGGATAAAAGTCGCCGTCAAGTTAGCGTTTATCCTGCTGAAGTTAGCGCCAGTTAATCCCATCAACCCTGATTAATTTTTTCCCTGTAACCTCCTAATTAATACTAGGGGGTTTTTTCAGATAATTTAGATCTGTTGACAGGGTAGATCGATCGCTTATAGATTAGATATAGTCCGAAAGTAGCTCGGAAAAGATGAACTGAGTATGATTCTTAAAATTGCCGATATCTTAAAAAATTTGCCCTGGTCTTTCGATTCTACTGCCGAATTACCCTGGTTAGATCGATCGCGAGCGGAAAAATCCCTGCAAAAAGCTCGTCAACAACGGCGAATTTCCGAACGAGAATATCAACTCCTTGACCATTGGCGAGAATTGGGTTATTGTGTTGTCAAAGATTTAATTCCCGCAACGGCGATCAATAATTTAGTAGCGGAATTAGCCGATTTATTTTTCCTAGAATCGGCTATCCCTGGGTTAAGAATTGAAGGCATTCAAGCAGAAAATCTACCGGCGAGTTTGAGTCACGAGCAAGTTTTAGCCCTAGATATGGAGCAAAGAAAAGCCTTAGTTAATTCTATTTGGCGACTCCATGCCTTTCATGAGATTTCCCCCGCTGCTCGAGCAATTTTTGACAATCAAAATCTGAGAGATTTAGTTAATTTAATTATTGGCAAATCCTGCGAACCGAGATATTCCATCAACTTCCTGCACGGTACAGAGCAGGGGCTGCACGAGGATATGGCAGTTTTTTATGTTCATCCTGCTAATCATTTAGTCGGTGTTTGGATTGCCTTGGAAGATATTTCCGCCGATGCTGGCCCGCTAATTTTTTATCCTAAATCTCATAAAAATATCAAAGTAACTGACTTTTTTCCAGACTATCCCGCCGTCAATCTTAAAAATATTACGGCCGCTCAAATTCCCCAATACCAAGATTATGTTAACCAGCGCGCCCAGAATTATGACTGTCAATCATTTACTGCTAAAAAAGGAGAGATTCTTCTCTGGCACGGAATGTTAATTCATGGTGGTGGGAAGATTAATAATAACCTGCTAACCCGTAAATCGATGGTCATTCATTTTATTGTCGAGGGTGGCGATTACAACGATCGGGCTTTGGGACCTTTTAATTGGTAAGATTAATTTACCAATAATAACTCGGAAATAATCGGACTAATTAGGGTTTGCTTAATAAAGGTAAAATATAGACGAGGTAAGGGGTTTGGGGCTTTTTTGCGAAGCAGGTGCAAGATTTTGAAAGTAGGGGCGAAGCATTGGGGCAATAACCTATCGCTGAAACCGTAGATTTCCTATCCGAATGCTTCTACTTTTTAAACACAATTTGCCGTAACTGATCACTGCTCACTGATTAAGCTGTAGCTTCTAAAAATACGCCTAAATTGCGGAATTTTTGATAACGAGATTCGCGCCGTTGTTGGGGAGTTAACACAGATAAAGCCTCTAAATTTTCATTAATAGCGGCTTTTAAATTGGCTGCCGCTTTAATCGGATCAGCATGGGCCCCTCTGGAGGGTTCAGGAACGATCTGATCGATAATATTTAACTCTTTTAAATCTTTTGAGGTAATTTTGAGGGCCACTGCTGCTTTATCGGATTTTTTGGCATCTTTCCAGAGAATGGCGGCACAAGCTTCGGGAGTCGCCACGGTATAGACAGAATGCTCTAACATTAATAGGCGATCGCCGACCCCAATACCCAAAGCACCGCCGGAACCACCTTCGCCAATAACAGTACAAATGATCGGCACATCTAAACGGAACATCTCCCGGAGATTATAGGCGATCGCTTCCCCTTGACCTAATTTTTCCGCTTCTACCCCCGCCCAGGCTCCAGGGGTGTCAATAAAGGTTAAAATTGGCTGATTAAACTGATGGGCGTGTTCCATTAAACGCATGGCTTTACGATAACCACCGGGGGCAGCCATGCCGAAATTTCTAGCCACATTATCCTTAGTATCCCGGCCTTTTTGATGCCCGATAATCACCACGGGACGACCGTTAAAACGGGCAACACCACCCACAAGAGCGGGATCGTCGTAACCACAGCGATCCCCGTGCAACTCGAACCATTCATCGGTGATTGCCTGAATATAGTCTAGGGTACTGGGGCGCCGGGGATGACGGGCTAATTGTAGCCTTTGGGAAGGGGTGAGATTGCTAAAAATCTCACGACGTAATTGATTAGCTCGTTCGTCTAGTTGACTAATTTGTTCCGAGACATCTACGCTATTTTCTTGGGCTAATTCTTTAATCTGTTCGATGCGGGATTCTAATTCGTAGAGGGGTTTTTCAAAATCTAGGAGAAAAATCTTTTTCTCGGTAGTCTCGTTTTTGGTCATAGGTTAGTGGCTAGAAGTTTACTGTTCGCTAATCTTTTCTAGCTTACCGTTTTTCAGCGATCGATTATCGACAGCTTCGGGATGACCGGGAGATGATTTCAGGTTATCGATCGAATTTTGTCAATTGTTGTATAATGATAGATCGTGCCTTTTTCACCCCAAGGAGGATTAGTTATGGCAGGAAGTGAACTAAAAGCGGATCTATGGGTTAACGAATATATTACCCCCTGGGACATTTATAGTCATGGGGTTTCGCGGATTTTAGCCTACAAAAAAACCGCTTTTCAGGAGATGTATATTGTTGAGTCGGGGGCCTATGGAAAAGCCTTGGTACTGGATGGGAAATGGCAATCTTGTACGGGGGATGAATTTATTTATCATGAAGCATTAGTGCAACCGGCAATGATTGCCCACCAAGAAGCAAAAACTGCTTTAATTCTGGGAGGTGGTGAAGGTGCGACAACGCGGGAGTTATTGCGTTGGAAAACAATCGAAAAAGTGATGATGATCGATATCGATGGGGATGTGGTGGCAGCTTGTAAGGAACATCTTCCCGAAATGCACCAAGGCACTTTTGATGATCCTCGTTTTGAGTTAGTTGTGGCCGATGCTTTAGAAGTTTTAGACACCACTAACGATCAATGGGATATTATTATCTCTGATCTGGTTGATCCCATCGGAGAGGGTCCTTCTTTCCCCCTATTCACGAAAGAATACTTTGAAAAACTACAAAGAGTTTTGGCCGAAAATGGCATTGTTGTTGTTCAATCTGGTCCGGTTTCTCCTCCTTCGGTGATGTATCATGCGCGTTTGGTGAATACTTTAAAAGCAGTTTTCCCCTACGTTCATTCCTATTGCGCTCCCACTCCTAGTTATGGTTCTCCTTGGGGTTTTACTCTCTGTGCTAATCATCCTTTAAATACTCGTCCCGATCCCGATGTGGTGGATGAATTAATCAGCGATACAACTACGGGAGGATTACGTTTAATTGATGGCATGAGTTTACTAGGAATGTTACAAACTCCTCTCTATATTCGTCAAGCAATCGCACAAAATACGGAAGTTTATACCTTAGCAAAACCCCCGAAATTCTTCGGTCAAGGAGTAATCAGTAATCAGTAATCAGTAATCAGTAATCAGTAATCAGTAATCAGTTATCAGTTATCAGTTATCAGTTATCAGTTATCAGTAATCAGTAATCAGTTATCAGTAATCAGTTATCAGTTATCAGTTATCAGTTATCAGTAATCAGTAATCAGTAATCAGTAATCAGTAATCAGTAATCAGTAATCAGTAATCAGTTATCAGTTATCAGTTATCAGTTAT
>NZ_JADBVM010000338.1:0-18729 GCF_020244875.1 Microcystis sp. M44BS1 | reverse complement strand
GCCGACAATTTGATAATCATCGGGAAAACCTTGTAAACGTAGCATTTCTCTTTCTGTTAAGCGTCTTTTCCCATCCACTAACAAATAATTATAGGATGCTCCCGCTCGCAAGGCACAGGAATAGGGATAAGCACTGACATTACCTCCTTTATTTTCGTGCCAGATAGTCGGTTCACTATAAGGTTTTTTTCCCTCTCTTTTCAGAAGGCGACTTTTTTGAATTTTTTCGGAAGCATAATAAAAATCTGAGACATTTTCCTCTAATATTTCCGTTAAACTTGTTCTAGATAAAGCTGGTTTTGGCCAGATAAAACGCCGCGCTTCTCGGAAACCAACGATAAAAATACGTTCCCGTTTTTGCGGTAAACCAAAATGAAGCGCATTCAAAACCCGATAATCGGTATAGTAATCTAAATCTTGCAGAGTATCGAGAATAACTTCTAAGGTTTTTCCCTGTTGATGTCCCTGCAATTGCTTGACATTTTCCAGAATAAATGCTGCGGGTTGTTTGGCTTTTAAAATACGAGCAATCTCAAAAAATAGCGTGCCTCTGGTGTCTTCAAACCCCTTTAAATCACCACAAATACTAAAGGGTTGACAGGGAAATCCCGCCATTAAAATATCATGATTGGGAATATCTAGGGCAGCAATTTCGGTAATATCTCCCCGGGGTTGGTCGCCAAAATTAGCGTGATAAATTGACCGAGCATCTTTATCTATATCACAGGAAAAAACACAATCAGATTCTAAGTTTTTTTGGCGACAAACTTGTGCAATTGCCACTCGAAACCCTCCCAAACCACAAAAGAGGTCAATAAAACGAATTTTTTCTTTGTTTTTTAGAAGGTTCATTGATAGCATCTGATCGGCAGTATCGCCAATTATGGGAATAATTAAAAAAGAGACGCTTCTAGAAACGTCTCTAGAGGATTTACTTGCGGTTTTAAACCGTTTCTACCAAGGGACGGGTTAACTTATCCAACTGTTGGGTTAACAGACTCAGGAATAAACCCACATCGGTGACAATACCCACGGATTCTACGGAACCTCGATCGCTTAATTTTGTCACCACGGCCGGGTTAATATCAACACAGACCATTTTTACCCCCGCCGGTGTCATATTGCCCACACCGATGGAATGGAGCATACTAGAGAGCATGAGAATCATGTCTGCACCTTGAATTAAGCGGGAATATTCTTCCTGTGCTTTAATTAAATCCATCTCCGTATCTGGAAGCGGACCATCATCGCGAATTGAACCGGCCAAACTGAAGGGGACATTATTCTTGACGCATTCATACATTACGCCTTTTGTCAATACCCCGGCCGATACAGCTTTGGCGATGCTGCCGTGGCGACGGATGAGGTTGATAATCTTGAGGTGGTGACGATGGCCACCGCGCACGGGGATGCCTTTCTGCATATCCACCCCTAAAGAAGTACCCATGATCGCCTGTTCCATGTCGTGAACTGCGATCGCATTTCCCCCCAGTAAAGCGTGAACGTAACCATCGCGGATTAAACGGGAGAGATGTTGCGCTCCTCCAGTGTGAATGACCACCGGACCTGCCGTTACTACCACTTTACCGCCCTGGTCGCGAATTTTACGCATTTCCCAGGCAATCTGCTCGACGGTTAACTCGACTCGGCGCTCGCTGGAAACCCCCGCACCCATAAAGGTAAATTCCTGGGTGCTGTTGCGTTGTTCCCTGGATTCCGCCTGTCGGATAGTACGGATGCCCTCAACTCCCACCATAACGCGATCGCCAGCTTTTAAATCCCGCAGCAGAGTACATTTCGCGGTTTTGCCTTCCGGACTTTCAGTGACGACGATGGCTGCATCCATGCGTTGATTTTCCACCCGCACCCATTCACAGTTAACCCGCACTTCCGTGGGATAGATGGTGCTGACATAAAAATCATCGGGAGCGACCCCATCTTGTGCCACCACTGCGGTATTGACATCACAGATTTCTTGGGGACGAGCGGCCGCACCGAGGTCGATCAATTGTACCATGATCTCCTCCATTACCTCGTGAGAGGGTGCAGAAACCCGCACTTCGGCCGAGGAGGTACTTTGGCGCTCAATCCCTAAGGTGAAGTTTAAAACCTTGAAGCTGCCCCCATTTCCTACCACAACATCGAGAGCTTTATTCATAATTCCCGCGTCGAGCAGATGACCTTCTAGCTGGAGAATGCGACTTTCAATGGTGACATTAGCGTGATGGTCTGGAATTAGGGGTTCCGTGGTACGCAGGGTTAAACATTTAGCGGCTCCCCCTGCTTTTAAGAACTCCGTCAGGGGAGTTTGTACCACTTCAAACCCTTTTGACACTAACTTATGTTGTAAATCGTCACTAATTTTATTCATGACGATTACTTCACCGATATTCACTGCATTACAAGCAAAGTTAACCGCATCGGCTTCTTCAACGATAATGCGTTTTTCTTCGGGAATTTTTAACTCAATTAACCGATTAGAATAGGCATCAAAAGCATCGGGATAGTAGAGTAGATAACCGCCACTAAGGGGACAAAAACAGGTATCAAGGTGATAGAAACGTTCATCGATTAAACGTAGGGATAAAACCTCGATATCGAGCCATTTAGCGATTAAAGGGTGGGAATCTAACTCAGTTCTGAAGCCATATCCTGCCCATAACCAACGTCCTTCCCGATCTAATAGTGCGTCTCCTGCACCTTCAAAGGGTAAATCTTTTGGCAGTTCGTGAACTGTAAAACCGTTATCTTCAAACCACTGCTTAAAATAGGGTTCTTCTCCCTGTCTTTCTTTGTGTAAAAAGCGACTGAGAACTACAGTTTTTTCCAGAACTAAACCTGCATTAGCGGTAAAAACCATGTCAGGCCAGCCTTTTTCTGGTGTGACTAAATCCACGAGCGCCCGATCCTTGAGAATATGATAAAGCTGCTGCCATTGTTGCCTAGCTTTTTCTTGGGAAGATTTGTGAATGTTGCCCTCCATCCAGGGATTAATCACATAATCCACATCGTAATGATCGGGAGAACACATCAAAAAGCGAATAGTTTCAGTCATATTTTTTGACAATGAATATTCAGTATAAGTAGTCTGGAGATAAGTTTAGACCAATCTTCTATTATACTCTACTTTGCCCCGAAATATCACTAGGTCTAAGATTAGGACAATTCCCGCTCTACAAGCTAAAAACAGCCTGATTCTAGCCGATAACTGACGGCTAGAAGCTTAAATTATTGTAAATCCTGATGTTTAAATAACCCCATAAATTTCGATTTGCGTCCGTGTTCCTTAATTAAACTTTCCCGATAAGTTTGCCATTCTTCCCGTCTTCCCGACATATAAAAGGCATTACGAGCTTTTTTTAGCCATTTAATCGCTTCTTCGTAGCGATCAGCCTTTTTTTCGTCGAGTATCTTTTCCGCAGGAGGACACGCGCGATCGATCACCCAGTTAGGATCGACGGTAGCAGCCGCATCCATTATCCGCCAAATTAGGTGAGACTGCACATAGGAATTATCAGAAATAAGTTTAATTGCATCTATAACTAAATTTTCGTGGAGAAATATATCAATTTTAGCCTCTAGGTAACGCCAATCACTAAACTCGCGCAAGTAATCTAACAAGTCTAATTTTAAATCGGGCCAATCTTCCCCAGCTAAAGACTCAATTTTTTGGTAATGGGAGAAGGAAGGTTGGTCTTGAAATGCCTTAATTCTAGCAGCCAAAGCTGTATCTATATCCCCTAAGGATTGCGCTAGTTCACTTGTCCAGAGAGCTAATTGATAATAATAATTACCAGGGAAATTTAGACCACCCCTGGCAATTATGAGAGCGGATTCTGGTGCGGATTCATCGCGTAAAGCTTTGGCAAAAAAGAAGGCTTCATCGTTTTTAGTTATCATGTTTTTTGATGCTGCCATCGCTTCGTCAATGCGATCAAGATAGACTAACTTAGTTAGATATTCTACCACTTGTCCTGAAGCTAAAGCTAGATTCAAATACTCCTGATCTTTTTCCTGTTTCTCGAAAATTTCTAAGCGAATAGAAGTTAATGTTTGGGCATAATCGGGGATATTATCTGACCACATTTCTGAAAAATTAGCCGATTCTCCCCGTAAAATCTTCTCTAAAACTGGATCGTCCCATCCCTGTTGTAAGGCTGCTAAACTCATCTCAAAATCGGCACTCCATTCATGCTGCCATTGCTCGATCTTTTCCCTTAAATCTTGCTTTTCTTGGGGATTAAATTCTTTACTTAAAATTGCCGCCGTTAGAACTCGATCGATTCTAGCACTTAAATCATCATTAACAGCACCGTAATCTTCTAAATCATCCCATTCCTCGATACAGGAGCTAATAATTGCTTCTAAAATAGCGATCGCATTATCTGGTTCTCCCTTTTGATAATAATCTTTGGCCTCATCTACTAGAGCATAAATTTCATTAGAAATTGGATCTTCTTCGTAGTAATCTTCCTCGATCGCTCGCAGGGATTGCCGCAGTTCATTACGGACAGTATTACGATAAGCTTTGACATTAATAGTTATCTTCCCTCCCGCTTTATTAACTGGGGTAGCTGGCACTAAAAACTTATCAATTGTCTCGATAATTTCTGGGTGTTTAGCCACTAAATGATTAAGCAATTTTCTTAATTTACTTTCATCGATCGGTGTCAATAACTCCTCTAAAGATGCTTTTTTAATAATTAATTCTGGTTGGCGAGAACAGGTTAATAAAACCGCCACAATATGCTTACACCAACCCTCATAATCGTAGGGACAGGAACAGGAGACATTCTCAAGGTTTTCTTGGTTAAAATCTATGGCAACTCGATAGGGTTTAACCTCACTACCACTCACTAAAGCTTGTAGATTTTGCCCCCGTTGCCAAAGAGAAATAACTGCACCGCTATCGTAATAATATTGACCGCGCTGATAGGAAGCATTGGTGCTATTTTGCCGGATAATTTTTTCATTGATAGGAGGAATAGTCATAGTCAGAAAAGGAGAGGATTGGGTGATAAAATCTTGTCTGTGGCCAGAAAACTGCGAGTAGCGAGGCAGACCACTGCATCAGCAACCGAGTCAACTTATCTTCAGTTTAGCCTAAATGTGCTATAGTGAAGACACTATGGAAATTAAAAACATTCCTCTGTCCCAAATTCGTCGTCCTTTACCGCGACAAACCGATCCCGAAAAAGTTAATCAGTTGATGCAATCGATCGCTGAGGAGGGATTACGAGAACCGATCGATGTTTTGGAGGTGGATGGTAACTACTACGGTTTTTCCGGTTGCCATCGCTTTGCCGCTCATCAGCGTCTCGGTAAAGAAACAATTCTCTGTCGAGTTCGTCGCGCTCCTAAATCCGTTTTAGCTAAACACATCGCTTAAGCTGAGAAGTCCCATGAATGAGTCCTTATATAAATATCATCGGCAAAAATTAGAGCAGTTAATGGCAGAAATTGGCTGTAAAAATCTGGAAGAATTGAGTCAGTTATCGGGTCTATCTTCTTGGCAATTGCAGAGAGTTCGCCATGGTTTAATCGCCAAATTATCCTCTGAATCTTTGGTGAAATTAGCTAATGGGCTGCAGCTGCCAGTTAGCGATCTTCTCGCTCATTTTCAAATTCCGACTATGCAGCCAGAGGATTATTCAGGGGAATTAAAAATTCTCGAACAAGAGTATCAAAATTTACAACAAAAATTAGACCAGCAAAAAGACGAATTAGCCGCAGAATTTCAACGTCAAAGCATCGAAGCGATCGAATCTTGGTTAGTGCAATGGCCCACGGCCGAGGCCGTTGCTCGCAAAAATACTGACCTAGCAGCGGTCAAAATCCTCTCTTTAGTTAAACCGATTATGCAGTTACTGGAGCGCTGGGGAGTGCAACCAATTGACAGTGTCGGTGATCATGTTAGTTATGATCCGCAAATCCATCAATTGATCGATGGTCAGGCAGAAATCGGTACACCAGTTCTAGTGCGTTATCGGGGCTATCGTCATGGGGAAAAACTACTTTATCGTGCTAAAGTGAGTTTAATTAAAGTAGAAATGCCAGAAATTCAACCAGTAGAAACAGAAAATGTCACCGCTTAAAGTGATAATTCTTGCAGAGCTTTAGTGCTGTGAAAAGTTCCCCCGTGGTCTGCTTTTATCGAAAAAATCGAGTCTAAAACCTCGCCTTAAGACGAAAAGTTTTTGGAGCGGGACATAAATCCCCATTACAAAACTAATGGCGGCTTGATAAACGCCCTCTGAACGGTTAGGATGATATCTGATTCGGAGGGAAAAATATGTCAACGCCCTACGATAAATGTTTTGACCACATTACTGATCCTGTCCAACGAAATTCTGTTCGCCAGCAATGGTTACAGATGGTTGACGGAGGTTTATCTGTTGCCGATGTTAGGATGCTACTATTAGCGACGCTTGAGCGAAACCCAACCACACTAATGTCGTCAATAATGTTTGGTTTCTAACTGGGATTGGTGCGTTACGCTAACGCTAACACACCCTACACGCTACACTACACTACAAGCTGAAGAATAATAACTCAAGTTGTATTTGTGCTACTTTGAAAATATGAAAGCAACGATCCGAAACGTTAAAATTAGCGAGATTCCCACAGCGATCGAGCAGTTAGGTTTGTCCGCTCATGCGTGTGTCGATTTCACCATCGAGAATCATGAGATGACGGGGAACGAACAGGACGAAACCACCCAAACCTTGATGGAAGTGGTGAATGAAATTCGTGCTTATGCCAAGAGTCAGGGATTGACTGATGAGAAGTTGGAAGAGCTTTTAGTAGATGAATCGTGAACCCATAGTTATCGATACGAACGTCTTTATAAGCTTCGCCTTAAGCAGTACGACAACACCAGCTTTGGCTGTAGAATACGCGATTAATAACTTTATTATTCTGCAAAGTCCCGCAACTATATGCGAGTTGGTCACGAAACTTCTTCTCCCAAAGTTCGAGAGGTACATTACACTGGAGCAGCGCCGACAACTGCTAGTAACAATTTTGGAAATTTCGCTGCTGATTAAACCTACTCACCACACTGAAATTTGCCGAGATCGAGACGATAATAAATTCCTAAATCTGGCAACCAGTGGGGAAGCACGCTATCTTATTACTGGTGACAATGATTTGCTTATACTGCAACGCTATGGGAAAACAGAGATCGTTACACCAAGGGAATTTTTAAAAATTGTTCGGCGGTGAAGTACAAAAAATCCAGTTTGAGTGAGATGATCGAAAGAACAACATCGATAGGGAAAAACACGGGATAGACTTTAATTTTGCTAAGACAAGTGACTTAAGCAGTAGGTTGGGTTGAGCAATAATAACTCTTGTCTGTCAAATATTAGTGACGCTTGAGCGAAACCCAACCACATCAATGTCGTTAAGAATGTTGGGTTTCTAACTGGGATTGGTGCGTTACGCTAACGCTAACTTTTATCTCATCGGTAAAGATTGCAATCCAAAACAGAGACCTTGACAGACTCTTGTTAGGAAATTTAAGTCCAAAGTAGCGATTGTATCCCGAGGACTATGATAGTAGGGATTACGCATATTAGCAGTATCTGTCACCATAATTGCCGAATAACCGCAATCCCAAAAGGGAGAATGATCGCTGCGTCGAGTATCGGGGACGATATAACCTCCAAAAATTACCGGCAACCATTCGCAGGGAGTTTGATTTTCTCTCATGACTCGACTGAGAAAAATTAAATCCTTGCGGGTTTTGAGATTGCCAATCAAAGCGATAAAATCCCCAGTGTTGGGGTAAAAATATTCTAGAAAAGCTGGATATTTTTGAGAATGGGGATTTTTATCACAGTAACCGAGCATTTCTAAGGATAACATTAACCTTAAATCCTGCTTAGTTTGTTTTAATTTTTCCGAATATGCAATGCTCCCCAGTAATCCGTATTCTTCTAGATCAAAGGCAATTAAACGAATTGGATAATTAGCCTGATTCTCCCCAAAAAACCTCGCTAATTCTAATAATACCGCTAATCCCGTGGCGTTATCGTCGGCCCCCGGCGACCCCGGCACCGTGTCATAATGAGCGCCAATTAAAATCGGAGGTTTTTGACTGTTGTTAGGCAAATCCAAGATTAAATTTTCGTAAACTTTTCCCTGAAAAGGGAAAAAATGTGATTCAACCTTTCCCCAATTGCCTAACTCTTGCCGCAGGTATTCTCGCACATAAAAATGTCCTTGACTAGAGAAAAAAGGGTTTCTTTCTCGGACAATTTGTTCTAGGTGTTGGCTTAAGCGATCGCTAAGAAGATCAAACATTGATGGCAGCAGATAATTTAATCAAAAGAGCCAATGGATAGAGAAACTGAGGGAAAAATCGGGGAGAATAATAATTGTTAATTATAAAATATTCTGTGGAGCTAAAATCATGACAAATCTCCAGTGGACTAGCTATGATTGTATCGTTGTCGGGGCGGGATTAGCAGGATTAATCGCCGCGCGTAATCTCCAGAGGCGAGGTCATCAAGTTCTGGTAATCGAAGCGCGAAATCGTTACGGTGGCAGAATGTCTGGTCAATATCTCCCCTCTGGACAGTGGATCGATCGAGGTGGTCAGTGGGTGGGCCCAACCCAAGAGCGTTTTTTAGCCCTCCTCGACGAGTATAAAATACGTCGTTTTCCCTCTCCCAATCAGGGAAAAACCGTCCTAGTCTTTAACAACAAACGCTATGAATTCAATGGTTTTTTTCAAGGTTTCCACGAGGGAGAAGTACCCGATATCGGCGCGGCAGAATGGCAAGATGCGATGTCAGCATGGGCGCGTTTTCAAGAACTAGCCAAAACTCTACCTTCAGGTTATCCCCAAAGCAACGATCACACCAAAAAACTAGACAGTAAAACTTTTGCCCAGTGGATTGAAGAAAACACCAGCACAGATTTTGGTCAATGGTATTTTGCTTATATGGCGCGTGCAGTGGGTTTTCTCGGGCCGGCCGAACCCAACCAAGTCTCACTGCTGCACGTTCTTTGGGGACAAAATTGCGCCGCTCAAGCTGAACATCCAGAAGCCGAACTGATCCATGGCGGAGCGGGACAAATTCCCGACCAGATCGCGGCGGAATTAGGAGAGCGAATTCGACTGGGGGAACCGGTTGTTCGCCTTAATTATGACTCGGCCGGTGTCACCATAGAAACCACCCAGAACACTTTTACCGGCAAATTTGCCATCATTGCCATGCCGCCCCATCTTGCCGGCCGCATTATTTATGATCCCCCGCTGCCACCCCAGCGAGAACAACTAACCCAACGAGTACCGATGGGATGCTGCGCTAAAATCCTGATTTCCTATGAGCAACCTTTCTGGCGAAAACAGGGACTAGCGGGAGTTGCTCAGGGGAATTGTCAATGGTTGGAACTCTGTGCTGATAGTTCCGATCCCGAAACCGGCGTCGGGGTAATCGCCACCTTTGTGGTTGGCGATCGCTATATTCGTTGGCGCTCGATGAGTAGTCCGGCGCGCCGTGCCGCCGTCCTCTCGGATTTAGCTATTTATTTCGGTCAAGAGGCTCTTTTCCCGATCAGTTACGATGAGGTGGATTGGCCCGGGGATCCCTGGACTGGTGGCGCATATTCTGCTTTTATGCCCCCCGGAGTTTGGACAAGTTTCGGCGAGGCTCTTTTTACTCCCGTCGGACCGATTCACTGGGCCGGCACAGAAATGGCCGATCGCTGGCCGGGATTTTTTGAAGGAGCGATCCGCAGCGGTGAGGCGGCAGCCGATCAAATCGCCTTGCTTTTGCGGGAAAAATGAGCATCTACAGGGCTGGGACACCTTTTAGGTCAAAAAAGTCATCATACTCAAGTTTCGTGGCTAATAGGGCAGAAAAATCCTAAATCATCACTATTTCGCCCTGGTAATGTTCGACGAAATACTGCACACGATGACGATATTCTTTAATTGTCCGATCGACCCATTCCCGCTGTTCACTGTTGGCATAGATATGCACTAAAGGTTCTCCGGCATCGGGTAAAATCAATACCCAGTCATCATTAAGGGGATTAATCACCTTCACCCCATCGACCAACTCTAGATTATCGGTAGCGTGAGTTTCCACCAGATAGCGCATCAAGGATCCCTTTACTTTCCAAGGACAACGCACCGCCGTATTCTTATTGTAAATGCGCGGTAACTCGGCCCGCACCTGAGCTAGAGAACGTTCCTGAATGGTTAACATCTCCAAAAGTTTCGCCACGCTGAACATGGCATCAAAACCGGGATGTAATTGCGGAAAAATAAAGCCAGTTTGCCCAGAGCCTCCTAAAACCACATTAGGATTGGTTTGACATCCTTCCATTAAAGCGCTAGGACTGGCTTTTGTCCGCACCACCCGGCCATCGTGACGACGTGCGATCTGTTCCACGGCACTAGAAGCATGAACCGGCACTACCACTGTACCGCGAGGATGGGCGGTCAGAATTGTATTCACCATTAGAGCAGTTAATTGTTCCCCGCGAATCGATAAACCACTCTCATCGACGAGGACTAATTGTTCCCCGTTGGCCGAAACCTGTACCCCTAAGTTCGCTTTCAGGGCCTCCACCACATGGCCCAATTGATGGATTAGTAACTCTCTTTCCTGCATGGAAAGGGCATTCTGACGTAAACTGGCATTGAGAACCACGGCATCACAGCCAAATTTGGCCAGTAATTCTGGTAAAATTGCCCCTGAGACTCCGTAGGCGTAATCAATGACGATTTTGGAGCTACTATTGCGAATGGCCTCCACATTTAGCTGAGTTTCAAAGGTTTTGCGGTAATTATCGAGAATATCAGCCGGATAGGACATACTGCCGATTTCCTGCATTCCCACCCGTCGCAGATCTTCTTTGAAATAGGCCCCTTCGATTTTCTTTTCCCTCGCTTTGGAAACATTAATTCCTTTTTCGTCTAAAAACTCGATTAAGAGAAAATCCGGGCGATCGGGATGAATACGAACGTGAATGCCACCGACTACGTTTAATTTAGCCACTAAAGTCCGCGAAATCGGTAAAGCATTCGCTTGTAGGTTTTGGATATTAACTCCCACGGACATTAAACCGGCAATCAGCGAGCGACTGACCATGCGCGAGACACTACGTTGATCCCGGGAGACGATTACCGTTGACCCCGGTTTTAGAATGGACCCGTAGGATGCCCCCAGTTTAACGGCGAATTCGGGCGTGATATCGATGTTAGCGAGGCCCGATACTCCTCGTTGACCAAAGAGGTTTTTATGGGCAGTATTTCCCCAAATCAGGTTAATATTGAGGATGGCTCCCGATTCGATCTGTTTACTCGGCCAGACTCTGACCCCAGAATTGATCTGCGCTTCTTCCCCGACGATCGATAATTGTCCGATCACCGCACCTTCCTGTACCTGGGCCCGTCGATCGATTCTGGTTCCTCTAGCGATCGTACAAGCGGCTAAATTGACCTCATCCCCGATCACCACACCATTCCAGAGGATGGGACGTTTCAGATCGGAACCGGCACCGATGGTGACATTATCGCCGATAACCGAACCCCTCTCGATCAGAACATTTGCACCAATGCGGCAATGATTGCCGATCATGGCTGGTGCCTCGATCTGGGCGCTAGGATCGATATAGGTATTAGTGCCGACCCATACCCCGGGGGATTTTTCTCGATAGGGAAATTCCAGGTTAACTTTGCCGGATAAAGCATCGTATTGCGCTTCTCGGTAGGCCTCCAGATGACCGACATCGCACCAATAACCATCGGCCACATAACCATACATAGGTTCGCCCCTTTGCAGCAGCAGTGGAAACAAATCTTTAGAAAAGTCGGTTTCTTCTTTGTAGGGGAGATAATCGAGGACTTCTGGTTCGAGAATATAGGTTCCGGTGTTGACGGTATCGGAAAAAATCTCGCTGGTGGATGGTTTTTCGATAAAACGGCGAATTCTGCCTTCTTTGTCGGTAATCACTACCCCAAACTCGATCGGATTGGGAACGCGCGTCAGGACGAGGGTTGCTTTCGAGTTTTTGCTTTTATGAAATGCGATCGCTTTTTGCAGGTCAAAATCGGTGATACTATCGCCACTAATCACCAGAAAGGTATCATCTAACCATTCGGCAATATTTTTCACACATCCCGCGGTGCCTAGGGGTTGATCCTCCTCGACAGCGTAGGTGATTTTTACCCCAAAGTCGCTGCCGTCTTGAAAGTAGTCGCGCATGACATCGGGAAGATAGTGCAGGGTGGTGATAATTTCGGTAATGTCATGCTTTCGTAGTAAATTGATAATATGTTCGGCGATCGGACGGTTGATAATCGGAACCATCGGTTTGGGAAGATCACAAGTAAGCGGACGTAATCTTGTCCCCGAACCACCTGCCATTAGTACCGCTCGCATAACTTCCTCCCAAGGCTATCTTTTCGCCGTTTTTAAATATTTTTTTCAAATTCTGGCTTTAGTTTTCCTATCTCGATCGAGCTAGTTCCTAACCGGCATTCTAACACCGTCTCCCGGATTCAGGACAATATTTTCTTTTCCCAAGTCGGCAAAACCCAAGCTTAAAATGAGAGATGTGAATTGTCTAAATTCAAGGATGAGATGGCATGAGACTCGTTATTTTTATCTTAATAATTGTTTATGGTGTCGGTGGTTGGAAATTCTGGAATGGGTACAGAAGCACTAACTTTAGTTCCAGTTTACCCAATCGTTTAGCTCTAACACTGTTCTGGCCGCTTCTGTTGGCTGTTAATCCCGCCTACCGCAAGAATTTTAAAAAAGCCCTCAAGGGCAAATAAAATTAACATACTGCCAAGGTCACGGCCATAAAACAGAAAGTAGCTGGGTATCGAGGTGTTTTTTCGCCGATTAGTCGAGATTACCCCCCCAAAAAAACCCTAAATAATCCACGGCAATCAACAGTTTAGCCGTGGATGTCTTATCATGGTTAGGGAAAAAATTGGGGTCGTAGCTCAGTTGGATAGAGCGAGTGCCTCCTAAGCACTAGGCCGCCGGTTCGATCCCGGCCGATCCCGCCTTTTTCAGTGTTGCCAAAGGCACGGCGTAGCCGTCCAGTAAACAGTGAAAAGAGCCTGGGAAACTGCTATTTATAGCACTTTTCACGTTACTGAGGTATCGACAAGTTTTGCCAACAAAGGGATTAAGCCCCTTGCCCATGCCTCATTCTGATAAAAACTGCTATAGCATCAACCCCATTATCGAAATATTTACGGGCTTAATTAAGCCCGTAGGCACGGCTACGGGCAACTTCTAGAGGTTAGGCTTGATCTCTTCTGTTCTTGTTAATCTGTCGGATGATTTCAATCATTTGAGCGTGTCGATCATCCATTCTCTCTAGATGCCGGTAAAAATCGGCTTGAGTCTCATAAAAATCTGATTGTGCGCTTGCTATTCGAGCTAGGTAATCGTAAAGCCCTTTTTTCTCCTGTTTCCGTTCCTCGCGGTCACTAGCGACGGCATCAGCTAGGGCTTGAATAGCGCAAGCGTTCGATTCCACTATTCTCTCGATCCGCTCTAATCTGTCTTCTGACATTTTGGTAAACTCCTAATAGACTAATTCTTGTCCCCCACCGATGCCCGTCGGATGGGGGAATAACTTTAATTATGGGCTTTTCGATGCCAACGCTGATCCGATTTCCTAAATTCCCACTGTAATGCGATCTCATCAGGAGTCTTAATCTTTCCTGACTAAGCTAAGACGCATTTAAACCGCTTATTCCTGGACTTCCCCCCCTTGCCCCCCCGACATCGGGGGGGTGTTGCCTTTTGCCTCTTGCCTCGTCTCAACAAGCAATTTAAATTACGAACAGCTTATTACCAAGTCAGGGAGACAAAATCAAGGGTTTTCCCGTTACAGGAAAACCCACATATAGCACTTTTCACGTTACTGAGGTATCGACAAGTTTTGCCAACAAAGGGCTTAAGCCCCTTGCCCATACCTCATTCTGATGAAAACTGCTATAATACTGCTCACTTAAAACTCAAAACTCAAAACTCAAAACTGATCACTGATAACTGATCACTGATCACTGATATTTATCTTCTCATTCTGCCCTTAACTTGATACCAAAGCCTTCTTAAACGTAGATCGAGAGAAAAACCCCGACGGGTGGGAATAACAATCGTGCCACCGATGCGATCGTGGAAAGCGCGGTTAAATTGCTCATCGCCGATCGCCATACCACAATCGGCGAAAAGGGGCGAAGATAATAAAATCAAGCTTAAAGGATTGCCAAAAAAAGTATTTAACCCTACCATCATTAAAGCTGCCCCGCCACCAGCGATCGCCTCTCGTTTGCTTAACTCCAAAATTCCGGGTAAACGCTGAAGTCGTAGATCGATGATCTTCATATCCAAGGCCCAACGTCCTAAACTCTGACCCCGATTCTGTGCGACTAATAACACCCGCAAACACCACCAGATCAGGAGAAAAAGGAAAAATTGCAGTACAGGCGAACTGTTGGCAAAGGAGCTTAAAAACCAGATCGAGGCAAAGTCGATCAGGAAAGCATAGGCGCGACGATCTAAGGGAATTTTCGGAAATTTTTGCGGTAGATTATCTTCAGGCGGGATCGGGTAAACCATAAAAGACCTCTTGTAAAAATCAAAAATTGTTGTTAGGGTTAGGAGTCAGTAGCCAGTAGTCAGGAGTCAGGAGAATTAAGAATGAATAATAATCAGTTAAATAGTCTATTTACAGACTTTATGCCATTTAATCCTTATTTTTGCCGTTTTTGAACCCTGAAAAATTAATTATGCAAGAGATTTAAAGTAAATTCTCGGAAAAATCCTGCTGTTTATCTTCCACTTTAATCGGGAAATTGGCAATTCTAGGATAGTTGTCTCTTGTCTTTTTTCTCCCCCTGTCTCGGAGTCTTCCGTCTCGGAGTCTGCTCACCTAACGGCAGATTTTTGATTTTTGCAGGAGATATAATTATTAATCGACTCGGAGATCTAAGCTACCATTGAGCAAAGGTAGCCCAGAATACAGGGATAATCATGGAGCAAGATTCATTACTAACGGAGGTTATTCTGACCCATCCGCGGCAAAGTTTGGGAGAGATCCAATTGGATTGGATGCCACAACCGGGTAATTATTTGGCCTTAAAAGGACAAACCTACGCAGTTTTGGAACGTCACCACCAGTATCAATACAAGATTGGTGGCTATTGTTTACGCAAAATTTCCCTTTATGTACAAACTGCTCCCACTCCTAACGAAAAAAGTTTGATTGAAGGACGTTGGGTGATGGGGGATGCTAGTTGTCGTTTTAACGCCAGATCTGAACTGTTGCGCTGTGCGATTAACCCCTCCGGTCCCTGTCAAGATTGTCGTTTTTACGAAACTATTAACCCTTAAAAGAGCCTTTTTTGGGAATAATCTGGCTATTTTCCCCGATATATACCGATAGCTAACCGCTATAAGTAGTCGGACATAAATTCTGTCGTCTGTCTTAAGAAATGTAATTCTGGCAATTCTTGCTGACGACCGACTCCCACGGTTAACTTTACTTTTGTCCGACCACTTAGTGAGCAATCGCCTATGAATCATCCTTACTCTTGGATCGAGGATAGCTTAAAAACCCTCCATCGGGCCAATTGGTATCGAAGGGTTAAAACCATTCAAGGCCGGGGCGGAGCCGTTATAGAATTAGAGGGTCGATCGCTGATTAATTTTGCCAGTAATGATTATCTGGGATTAGCAGCCGATGAAAGAATGATCGCAGCAGCCATAGCAGCGACACAAAGCTATGGAACTGGAAGCACCGGCTCGCGTCTATTAAGTGGACACCGAGATATTCATCGAGATTTAGAATTAGCGATCGCATCCTTTAAAAATAGCGAAGACGCGATCGTTTTTAGTTCGGGATATTTAGCCAATTTGGGGACAATTACCTGTTTAGTGGCGCAGAAAGACCTGATTTTAGGAGATCAATACAATCACTCTAGCCTCAAAAATGGAGCCAAGTTAAGCGGTGCCACGGTGAAAGAATACCGGCACAATAGTCTCGAAGACTTAGAAAATCAGTTATTAGCCCACCGTCATCACTATCGTCATTGTTTGCTGCTCACTGATACAGTGTTTAGTATGGATGGGGATATCTGTCCCCTGGCGGGAATTCTCGCTCTAGCCGAGATTTATAATTGTATGGTTTTGGTGGATGAGGCCCACGCTACCGGAGTTATGGGGGAAAATGGCACAGGTTGTGTGGAATATTGTGGTTGTCAGGGACGGGAATTAATTCAGATGGGGACCCTGAGTAAAGCTTTAGGCAGTTTAGGGGGATATGTAACCGGAAACGCCAAAATTGTCGATTTTATCCGCAATCGCGCCGCCACCTGGATTTATACTACCGGTTTATCCCCCGCCGACACCGCCGCCGCTAGAATGGCGTTAGAGATTATTCGTCTGGAACCGGAACGTCGCCAACGCCTACACCAAAATATTAATTTTGTCAAGAGTAAATTAAATAATTTTAATATATTGCCTTCGGAAGCGGCGATTTTATGTTTACCGGTGGCCAATCCGGGTCAAGCCCTAGAATTATCGCAAAAACTGCTAGAAAAAGGGATTTTTGCCCCCGCCATTCGTCCTCCTACCGTTCCCACCAGTCGTCTGCGATTTACTGCCATGGCCACCCATAGCCTCGCCCATCTAGAGATTCTTGTCCAGTCTATTGGCGAATCTTTCCCCACATAGGGAAAAAGTTTTTCGTGGGAAGTGGGGAACAACTAAGTTGAGCGGCGGTTAGCATCCTTGATCCCATCATCAAGCTCTCTAGCCTGGCCGCTCCAACGACTTGTTAGACTGGGCTTTCGCAATAAGTTTACGACTTCTCTGCCGCTTGCTGCTTCCTTTTTGCGTAGGTCTGCAAAGATTGCATCCAAGTCATAGTTGAAGGACTTGGCATACTCTTCACGGATTCGGTGGATCTCCTCGACAATTTCATCTGTCCACATGACTTAATCTCCCATTAGTTCGTTGGGTGTGCAAAGGATAGGCAATACATAGCCACAACCAAGGGTAATCTCAGCTAACTTACCCTGTATTTGGGCATTAGCAATATGCTTACAGTTCCACGTTAACAGATAATCCATGCCGTGGACAGTTGCGGCGGCAATGTGGATCGCGTCAACTTTCGCTTTTGGAGGCAGATTACTGCGGGTTAAGAATTGTTTAGCCAAATCTTGTGCAGCGTCATTCAATGCTAACAAGGGAAAATCACGCAAAATATCCAGCCTTTGGGAGGCGATCGCTGTATCCCCTTTAGCTACTTCCTCTAGGACAGCCTCCGAAGTGTACAGAATAAAGTCGTTTCGACGAAATTCCCACCATTCCCGTGTTATTTCAATATTGGCAGCAATAATCAGGTTTTTGGTCGATCTGGCTGTCAGATAACCAATAACACTGGTTTCAATATAGACGGTTTCGCTCACGGCAATCTAGAAAATCTATCCCACGTCTATCCTACTGCATTTAATCTTGGTTTTGAGGGAGTTGGGTAACAGCCGTCAACCCAAGCTACAAGAGCAGCGATCTGCTACGCAGTGCCTTCGGCATCGCACTTAAACCCACAGCTGCAATCAATGTGCATGGTGCGTTCCCCCAAAAATTGATCGCTGGAGCAGTAGGAGCCACATTAGGGAACGCACCCTACAAGATTGCTAACGCTTAGTTTTTGTCTGCCGGGGTGTGGCGGTGCTTGAAGCCAGCCCCCAGAGCGACGATAACCCCCAATCCGACGAGGGCAGAAGGTTCCGGGGTTGTAGCAGGAGGAAGGGCAGGGCTGGTGGTAAATTGGGTAATGGTCACAGCCGTGATACTACCCGACGTGGCATTGAATGAAGTAGCAGACAAAGCGCTAAAAAGCGATGTACTATTCAGGGCACTTAAAAAGCCAATGCTATCAGTCCCGCCGGTATGGCTAATCAACACCACGAGATCGCCGCCTTGGTAGGTGTAGGGCGTGGTGAAGTTAATCACAGGACCAAAGGGGTTGGTTGTGGGGTTAACCGCTCCGCCTGGAAAAGCCCCAGCAGCGAAGGCGAGCGCACCACTACGCACCAGTACAGGATTGGTTAAATTACTGGCAAAGGTGGTACTTAGGCTAGAAATCGGATTGGCAGCTTGGGCAAGGGTGAGATCCCAATTAGTAAAACTGGTTGCCGGAGAAGATGGGTTTGACTGACCAGATGAAATACGAAAGGTGAGACCTGTAATCTGATCCCCAACGTTAATACCGGACAGCAGAGATGCCCCATACTGCATAAGGTAGGTTCGGTTTCCATTATTAAGCGCAGTACTTATTCCGGCATTGGCCGTTTGGTTGGGGGCGACGACGGTGGCGGCGTGGGTCTGGGGGGCAAGAGCGACGGGTAGGGATAGGGCGATCGCAGTGGCGATCAAAGTTAGAGCGGGCTGCGTTTTCATAGGAATAGAGATGATTAGATGGAAAAATACTTAGAAATTACATCGCGACTTTACAATGGGGGGGGGAAATGTCAAGCTTGTTGGAACACAGGTGGTGATTCGGTAGTAGTGATGGCGGCTTAATCCTTTGCTTTGCTGTGCATTGTAGTCATGGATAAAATACCAAACAGCCCCAACGTGATTCTCCATTTTTTTAGAGAAAGATAGACTCTCTCTCACCAGCCGAGAAATCCTTTGTCGAAAGGTATTATTTAATCTTTCAATATGATTAGTT
>NZ_JADBVM010000337.1:0-5166 GCF_020244875.1 Microcystis sp. M44BS1 | reverse complement strand
GGCTCTTTCTTTGTCAATAGAGCTACTCTATTTGCCGTCTTATTCGCCTAATCTAAATTTAATTGAAAGGCTGTGGAAATTTGTCAAAAAGAAATGTTTGTATGGTAAATACTATGAAAACTTTTCTGACTTTTCTTCAGCCATTTATGAATGTTTGAATGATGCCCATTTGAAACATAAAAAAGAACTGGATTCCTTGCTGACTCTACGATTTCAGAAGTTTAATAAATCTCAGATTATGAACGTCTAAAGTATAGTTGATAAAACCCCTATTGAGTTCACTCTGAAAGACCTAGCAAAGGTCTATGATATCAGCAATACTGATTTTAAAATTAGACAACCTACGGCCAGTAGTCGGTACTTGTACAGAAAACCTTGGAATCGTTTTGTCTGGAAACTGGTCAGAAAACTGACAGGGGAATATAAATATTAATTCCACCGCGCTCTGGCTTTGAAAGCTGTCAAATGGCTACTCACTTATGCTGGGACAGCTTGACAGAAGGAAGGGCATTTTAGTAGTCAGCCAAAAGTCTCAGGAAGTATTTAACGGAGCCAGTCTAAATAATTCTTAAACACAATTCTTCTCCGCTCTCCAGAGTGAGAGAGGGGTTAGGGATGAGGGGATTTTACAATTCATTGAGTTTTGCTATACATTAGCCTGTGGTTAAACTTTTATACGGAAAATTTGCCAGACAATCTCCTATGGACTAAACTTTTTAGCCATTCAGGCATAGAGAGAATTGCCATGTATAATAAATTGGCAGCTAAGAGCCAATTGATCATTTCATCAACTAACCAAGGATATAAGAATGGACTTGCGTAAAAGGTTGTCACCATAGCGACTAAAGCCATACTGGAAGGTAAGCTCAATTGATTTTCTTGCTTAATCCAATCCAAAATTTGAGGAAGGGCAAAGATTAGAAAAGTTAATTTGTAATCATAAAGCATGCCAATAACAAGAAAATTTCCTAAATGAATTGCTGCCGCAAGACGGAAGTAATCAATGTATCGACTTTTATCTAAAGATTTGTCCGAATCGGTTGAGACAAAATCCGAACTAAGCCATTCTTTAAAAATTTTAAATTTCGACAATAAAACTCTGGTTAAGATTGACATAGTAAATAAAATCATAATTATATACATCATATATATGATCGTATTTTTAAGATCAGTTTCGCCGCTAGTAAGCTTTGATAGAATATATTTGACTGCACCAAAGAGGACTTTATAGCCAAAACTATACCAAATTCTCCCATCATGAATGCTTGAGATAGTTTTAATCTCCCCTATACTAGCGAGAAAATAAGTAATAAAAGCAGTGGTAAAAATAGCCGACAAGAACAGAAATAGATTTCTTTTTTCTTTAAGAATTACCGCCAGTCCAAAAATTGGAAATAGTTTAACAACCCCCCAAAAAAATATTAATAAATAGGCACACAACCTAAAAATTAATGCTCGGCTATTCTTAATTATTATCAGTCCGACACCAAGCCAAGAATAGATAACAATATCTACGTTGCCGCGTTCCACTAAAAGCATTACCGGTGGTGAGCATAAAATTAGGGCATAAACTACAGCTTCTTGATAATTTAATCTGCCAATAATGATTAAAGTTATCACATAAAAAATTAAAGCAAATAAAACTCCTAAAAATATAGTATCACGCTGCTCTAACCCCAGCCAAGTTAATGAAGACCAACTACTGGGATAAGATATTTGCTTGAAGCAGGAATTATTTATTAGGGAAACTTCGCCTGTCAATCGATCACAATCAAAAGCACCTAATACGGCGGCAAGATCGATAAAAGGGTTTTCAGCCGCAGGAACCCCAAGTCTCCACCAAAACCTGTGATAGGGAACAAAAAAGTTAGCTAGATACAATAACCCAAAATATCCTAAGACTGCGGCAACTACCAAAAATCTGCCATCAATTTTTGATTGCTTTTTGAGCATCTGCTTAATCTGGATATGTATTGAATTTACTATGTCCACTTAGTGCCTCCTGTTATTAAAGGATTGACTATCTGTCAATGACTTGAGTTCGATATAGGACGCTCATTGCGCCGCTAAATGAAAGATTACATTCGGTTGCCATGAAGCGATTAAACGAGCCACTAACTCAGCCTCTCGAATATCCCCTAGATGGTGACTCAAATTTTTAGCTAAGTCTAATTGGTCAAATAAAGCGGGGGTGGTATTGGGAGCTAAACTGAGGCCTTTTACCGCTGCTCCCAGATGGAGTAACCAAAACGCCAGCCAAGACCCCTTAAAGCCAGTATGACCCGTTATAAAGACTTTTTTGCCTGGCCAAAATGCTTTCTTTACCATATTTTCCATCTAGCTTGTCCAGTGTCATAAAGGTGATTGAGCATTTCCATTTCTCGATAAGTATCCATGCACTGCCAAAACCCTTCATGCTTATAGACGGCGAGTTCTCCTAAGGCGGCTAGGGTTCTGAGGGGTTGTGCCTCAAAAGTCGTCGCATCTCCCTCAATTAAATCCAAAACCTTGCGATTTAAGACAAAATACCCCCCATTAATCCATCCTTCAGCCGTTTGGGGCTTTTCTTGGAATTGAGTGACTAAATTACCCTCAATGATTAACTCGCCAAAGCGAGAAGAAGGACGAACCGCCGTCATCGTGGCTAATTTCCCATGGCAGTAATGGAAATCCAACAGATCCGCAATATTCACATCACAAACCCCATCCCCATAGGTGGCCAAAAAGATCTCACTTCCGCTTTGATCTATATAAGGGGTGAGACGTTTAAGACGACCTCCAGTCATGGTTTCCTGTCCCGTATCAATTAACCAAATACGCCAGTCTTCCTCCTCGTGTCCACTATCGAGTTTGGTCACTTTTTTATTGCCTAACTCTAAGAGGACATCACTTTGATTCCAATCATAGCTAAAGAAATAGTCCCGAATCATTTCCCCTTTATACCCTAGACAGAGCATAAAGTCAGTTAAGCCATAGTGGGCATAAGTTTTCATGATATGCCAAATAATCGGTCGATTTCCGATGGCAATCATCGGTTTAGGTCGAAATTCGGTTTCTTCCCGCAGTCGGGTTCCTTTGCCGCCACACAAGATAGCCACGGGAAGGTTAGACTTATAGTCCTTAACTGTTAAACTGACCGATTGTAAGTAGTCGTGCAAAATAAATTTCCTAGTGAAGAAAGGCAAAAGGCAAGAGGCAAGAGGCAAGGAGGGGGTTAGATATGTGTAATTAATTTTGCTTAGGTACTTATCACCATTAGATTATATAGTGAAGGGTCTTGAGAGTGACATCATCTTATCGAGGCAGTTTAACACGAGATTCCCGATTGTGTGCAATATCTGTTTAAAAAAATTTTGGTTGAGCGGGTGTCTCTAGTTTATTGCTAAACAGGCTCTTAAATCTTCTAGCAGTTATCTTCATGGTGAGGTACGAGGTTTTCCTTTTGGGGAGTCGGTCGTCGGCCGGCGATGCCAAATCAGGTTATACTTCATCTTTAACGCTATAATTCCGACCGGGTAGGGCTAGAAATTCGCGCTACCATGGGAAGATAAACATTCGGGGATACGGCCACGAAGCCACCAGACAATTTTAGGATAAAAATACCGACAATTATGGGGAAATCAAGCAATAAAGTCCGAGGAACGGCACTGATTTTAGGGATTCTAGCGATCGCCTTTGCCTTTTTCACTAGGATTGTCAGTATCTTTGAATACGTTACCTTCGATATCGGACCCGATCCCGATCAGATTACCCTTGGTTATCTTTGGATGGATATGTGGAAAGGAAACTTTCCTCAATTGGGACCACCAGGGGGGGGGGAAAATATGGATTCACAATTCCCCCCCTCTATAGTTATTTAGGATTTCCTCTGACAATTTTCAGTACTGCTCCCGAATTTCAAGTCCTTACCAATGGCCTATTCTCTTTTCTATCGATTCCCCTCTTAATCTACTTTGTTTATCAACTTTTAGAAAATGTAGAAGAAGATAAACGCCTTCTCCTGTCCAGTTTAGCAGGATTTTGGTATAGCACGATTTATGCGGACTATTTTATTAATAATTTTTCCTGGGCCCCTAGCCCAATACCCTTTTTCCTGCTCGTTTTTGCTTTACTCTATCGGTTCCAGATGGAAACGACTAAGCCGCTGCTCTATCAGGCTATAGCTTGGATATTCTTCGGGATTACCGTCGCTATATTGGTGAGTTTACACAGCACCACGATGTTAATTATCCCAGCGACTTCTGTTATCGCCTGTCTATGGTTTGTTTATCGAAATCGCAAGAATACTCTTAAATGTCTTTTGCCTTTTCTATCGATTCTCTCGGCAAATCTCGCCTTATTTATGTATTGGCACAGTGAGATAGTTGGGAGATTTGCAAATACGAAAGGGCTGCTGAGAGCGCTCACGGAGAAGGGGACGAGCGGTGAACCATCGAGCAATCTGTTCACTCGTATATTTAAAGCGATTTGGGAAACGGTTTATCTGGGTAATCAAGTATTTTTTTTGAATGACAAAATATCGATTTTCAATGTCGTAGTTTCGGTTATTTTTTTCGGCATTTCTCTATACATAGTCATCAAAAAATATCGAGGCAATAAAACACTGATCGGCTTTTTTGCGATTACTTGGGTAATTTTTATCTACGCTTCCTCTAATTATCCTGATGAGCATTTTTATTCCCATCGTAAAATCCTGCTCTGGTTTGCTCCTATTCTTCTGGCGATCTCTGGTCTGGCCTATCTAAACTTGACTAAGACTTTCCACAGGATCCTCGCTCTAGTTCTAGCAATTATCATCGGCTATTCTATCGCAACTAATCTCTATTTCAATCAACGTTATCTTGCTAGTAAATACGGTTCCGAAAGACTCCTATCCGTGGCCGATACAGTGGAAATTATCAATCAGATTCCGGTCGGTTCAACCCTTTGTGATCCGGCCAAGAAAGGCAAAAGAAAAGAGCATGGTCAGTTTGACATCCTCGCCGCCGTAAAACGGACGGCGATTCCCAAACCTCACGATTTGGGTTTCTGCTTCTTTCCCTTGCGGGGTTCCGCACCTGCCTTAACAGATTTACTCTGTTCTGGTCTTATGGTCGCTCTACAGACTGACACCGCAAGCCCTGCGGCCAAAATATTTTTACTAGCGTTAACATCTCGGTCATGGTG
>NZ_JADBVM010000336.1:0-2758 GCF_020244875.1 Microcystis sp. M44BS1 | reverse complement strand
TGTCTCGGTTAGATATATTTCTACTTGCGCTTTTTCTTCTGGAGGGATGTTTAACATGAAATTTTTCCGATTTTTTCTCTCTATTCTCTCATAATTCTCTCAATGAGTATTTATACTCGCTCTTAAGTGGGATGCACCCGGTTGATGCTTAATCGTGCCGTGCGACTTTTCCATGAGGTGCAATTCAAAGTACCCAAATTTTCCAAAATCGAGTAACTAACTTGGGTAAACCTGAATTAGAAGTAGCGAATTGCCAGTAATGCACACAAAAAAAGACAAGATATTTTGTTTAGTACAGCAAAAAATCTCGATAGTGCAACCTTCCGGTGGCAGTTCAGAAATTGTCCTGTGTAGAAAACACAAAGCTCAACAGTATCATAACCAATCTGGGGATAGGGGAGACTTCTATGTCCACACTACTCACGATCAATGTAACCGGCAATGCAGCTCAGAACAACAACTTTTTCTTCTTCCGAAAACCTGCAATCTATGTTGGTGGTAAACAAGTATATTCCAATAGCCTGTATCAGCGTTTGTTACAGCCATTTGGTGGATCTGGCACAATATTAACATTCCAAGCCAATATGGAATACTATGCGGCAGTACAGGAAGCCAATAGTGCAGCCCCGCCTGTTGGGAATTCCTCTGGCTATCAATCATCTATTCAGGCTATTAATTTGACTGCATCGGGAAGTCAAGCTTCTAACTCTACAGCGATGACCTACGATCCGTCAACAAAAGCATTGGGATTAACCCCTGCTACCTATGACTCGAATGTCCAACCAGGCGCTTTCCGTATCAAAACAGCACAGTATAATTCACCTCCGACTTTCTTTAACGCAGGGTCAGCTGTTAAGGTAAATGGTGGAATTGTTCTTTCTGACTTTGTTAACGCACAACCGCTAGATAACATTGATTGTCAGCCAATACTGGCTTACTATGTTGCAGCTGGTACATACACACAGGGGATAGTTATGGATTTTACTGCATCGTCTCAACAGGCTGCTGTGTGTGACTTTACACCTGGTTACACGACAGCGAATGTAACTTATAATAACAACGGAACTTGGAGTGTAAATATGAGCTAAAAACATCAGAATTTCGGCGTTGCTAATAAATAGGCTTAATGAGTCAATCTCAACAATGGATTGGAGAGAGGAAATCTGTAAGACTTTTGATTTTTAAACTTATTCCTTGTCATGCCTTGACTAAGCAACGCCTTCTTTATATCAAAATATCCCATCTTACTAAATAGTTTGTCAATGAATTCAAGGAGTACTATTGATGAATCAGGTGCAAAAAATCGCTTGTATTAACAATGCAGGGTTTGTTATGAATTTCTCGATTCTATGGCAAGATATTCACGGGAACTGGAATATTACAAGCTGGAATAGTGGTAACTATCCGATTAATAAAACTCGAACAAGTCCAGATTTAAAAGAAATCGGAATCGATCCTATTACCGATGTATTGGTAACACCTTATGTTGAGGCAGTTCTGGGAAAGCAAGAGAGTGGCTCTCCATGTTTAGAGTATCAGCCTAATGGTCTGACAGGTATATACCAAGTAAAAGGAACGACATTAAATTATAGTGTTAAGTTGGTGGTATAAGCAGGGATGCGTAATTGGCTGCATCTTGAAAGATTAAATAATACCTTTCGACAAAGGATTTCTCGGCTGGTGAGAGAGAGTCTATCTTTCTCTAAAAAAATGGAGAATCACGTTGGGGAACTGTTTGGTATTTTATCCATGACTACAATGCACAGCAAAGCAAAGGATTAAGCCGCCATCACTACTACCGAATCACCACCCAATTTCTGTTGATTGATTCATGGTCGAACAGTCCACTCGCCTCAGTTTTCCAACAATTCCTATTTTTTCATAATTAGGGGTCTCAAGACCCCCCTAGCTGGTGCCGAGAAAACCTTCACCAGCTAAGTATTTTTACTCAAGTCTCTGGAGGGGGACAGCTTATGTGACAGTTGAGGGTGCGGAATGTGGGTTCTATGAATTCTCCCATTTAGATGGGGATTGTTTCGGAGAATATCTATTACAACTATCGCCAGCTTTTCCCAATGAATTACATATTTTACAAGTAGATAACGCTCCTGCACATATGGCGGGACACTTAGAAATTCCCGACAATATTATCTTGTTTTATCAACCTTCTTGTTGTCCTGAAGTTAACCCCGCAACAGAGAGTTTGGCTGTACCTGAAAAATTTTCTGGCATGGGAAACTTTTGAATCTCTTGATGCTTTAAGAGATAAACTCGATGCTCTTTTAAATCGTTTATCCAATGACACTATCGGGTATTTAACGGGATGGTCTTGGATTTTAGAAGCTCTATGTCTGTCAGGAATTTAGAAATTTGGTATAACGAATTGGAGAAACAACGATTAAGCAGTGAGGATATACTCAAAAAATATAAGGGGCAACAAGCTCCAGAAAGAGCATTTTCTTTTCTCAAAGACCCCGGCTTTTTTGCCGACAGTGTCTTTCTCAAATCTCCCCATAGAATTGAGGTAATGGCCATGCTCATGGGCTTGTGCCTACTGGTTTATACTATTGGTCAAAGACAACTTCGTCTGAACTTAAAACAGCAGGAGACGGGACTGAAAAATCAGTTGGGTAAGTTAACTGACCGACCAACATTACGCTGGATATTTCAGAACTTTCAAGGGATTCATCTCCGACCTATTCAAGACAATCAAAAGATTAGCAACTTAACGGATGAGAGGCGCAACATTTTGAGATTT
>NZ_JADBVM010000335.1:0-15742 GCF_020244875.1 Microcystis sp. M44BS1 | reverse complement strand
TTTTGAGAGAATCGTCGTTCAAAACCTTGCGTCTTCATCGGCCCGCGTCCTGTAGGGGCGAAGCATTCGGGCAATAACCTATCGGTGAAACCGTAGATTTTCTATCCGAATGCTTCGCCCGTACTTTTTCAGCAGACCCTAAGTAGTCGTGGAAAGCTCAACTTTGTGTCCTTTGTGTCTCTGTGGTTCACAAAAACAAAAAAGGCTTAATTTGGCAACAGTATTAAAACTGTAAAAACTTTTTAATTTGTGTCCAAAGATTGCTAAAAGACTCTTTCATTTCCTCCTTAATTTTCCAGCGTTTAAATGCTTCTTCGTAGGCAATTCCTTGATTTTGAAAAGTTTTCCAAGCCGAGAGAGAAAGAGGTAAACCCATCAGCAAAAAGATATAAACTGCCCAAGAAATTGTTCCCGCACTAATTAAATTAATCGTAAGAAAAAAACTATTAATAATCAGATAGCGAACGGTTTTATGTTTTAGCTCCTCACGACGAAAGCGATCGAATTCTTGCCGCTTATAACTGACCATTTTTGACTCTTGCCAGTCCTTTTCCGCCGCTTCTAAGTCTTTAACTTCAATAGCTAAATCGTCAGCAATTTCTAACAACTGTTGACGGGTAATTTCTCCCTTATCCCCTTGACGGGAGATAGCCAAATAGAGAATTTCCTGCACATCCTCTTGACTGTAGGATTGGGGAGGGAAAAAATCGGGGTTTGGCATAGCAATAGAGAAAGAATAGATTCCTTCTCTATTATGGGCGATCGATTTAGGGATTGACAGTTAGACGAGACAGGGAGTTTTTAACTGATTCGTCCATGCTTCTAAATCCTGCAAAGAGCGATCGGCATATTGACCGTAACGTTCCCGTTTATTGCGGATTTTTCTGGTAAAATTCGGCAAAATGCCAAAATTTGGCGGCATCGGTTGAAAATGTTTCGGTTCGGCACTGCTGATAAACTCAAATAATGACCCCATCATCGTTGTGGTTGGCAATGTCACCGTTTCTAATCCTAAAGCTAAACGAGCGGCATTAGTTCCCGCTAACCATCCCCCAGCAGCCGCAGCCGTATAGCCTTCCGTGCCGATTAACTGTCCTGCCGCTAATAGCGTCGGTCGCGATTTAAACTGGAGACTGGAGGATAATAACTGGGGAGAATTGATAAAGGTGTTTTTGTGCATCACTCCCATGCGGACAAATTCGGCCTTTTCTAACCCCGGAATCAGACGGAAAACTCGTGTTTGTTCACCCCATTTTAAATTAGTTTGAAATCCCACCATATTCCACAATTGCCCCGCTTTATCTTCCATTCGCAACTGTATAACCGCGTAGGGACGTTGATCCGGATATCTAGGATCCGCTAATCCCACCGGTTTCAGGGGACCAAAACGCATGGTGTCTTCTCCCCGACTGGCTAATTCTTCGATTGGCAGACAAGCCTCGAAAAATTTGGCATTTTCTCGCTCAAAATCCTTTAATTCTGCCTGTTCTGCCTGTTTTAGTTCTTGCCAGAAGTGCAGGTATTGTTCCCGATCCATAGGACAATTGAGATAGGCGGCCTCACCTTTATCGTAACGGGAGGCCAGAAAAGCGATCGATTGATCAATAGATTCCCCTAGAATAATCGGACTAGCGGCATCAAAAAAACTCAGATAGTCCAGGCCGGTGAAATTTTGCAGATCTGCGGCTAAAGCAGCACTGGTTAACGGTCCAGTGGTTAAAACGACGATACCATCCCGGGGAATTTCCGTGATCTCCTGACGTTTTAAGGTGATTAGAGGGTGGTTGGCCAAGATTTCCGTCAAATTTCGACTAAAGACCCCTCGATCGACCGCTAAAGCCCCTCCTGCGGGGACACTATGCTGATCGGCCTGGGCAATAACTAGAGAATTTAAGCGTCGTAATTCTTCATGGAGTAACCCAGTAGCGCGATCCACCGCCATGGCGCCAAAGGAGTTACTACAGACTAATTCGGCTAAAAATTGGCTATGGTGGGCGGGACTAGAGCGAATTGGGCGCATTTCGTGCAGGATCACGGGAATACCTGCTTGGGCTATCTGCCACGCCGCCTCAGTCCCCGCTAATCCTCCACCAATTACATGAATAGGGCGATCGATCATAGTTGGGAGAAAATGGCTAGAGTAGGACTATTTTAGCGTTAGTTCCCAGTCACCAAAAAAATAGGCTGGTCTAGGGCGATCGCATAAAGATTGGGGCTGATCACAAACTCAGGTTATAATCAAGGAAGGGATAGAATATTATATTTTATCTCGTCACGGTTTTTGCTTTCGAGAAGGTGGCAACACCGCCCCACTTTCTCACCATCTCCTTCCAGATGGGTTAGTTAGCGGTTTGACTTCTATGAACACCAATTATCTTGAAGAATACCAAAAATACCTAGCCGAATGGCAGAAACTGCTTCTGTCCGCTTGGGGTAATGGTGTTCCCACGACTACACCAGTGTTTGAGTTTCCGGAAACTTTGGTTAAATCCCTCGAATATCAACAAGAATGGGTGAAATCCTACCTAACCGCCCAAGAAACCGCCACCAAAGTTGCCCTCGATAGTCAGAAACAATTCTGGGATAGTTATTTCGGTTTTGCTCGTCAGTCCATGGCTGTAATCAATAAACCAGCTTAATTAGGTATCAATTGGCTAGATAGTTCGATTGGTGACTTAACTTCCCTTAAAAAATGAAATTCCTCAAATACAATCCCCTCTGGCGTTGTATTTGAGGCTTTTTTGGGTTTTATTCCCTTTAAGCAATCAGGGAATTTTGGGGTTTAGCAAAAATCATCCGTCCGGCCGAGGTTTGCAGTGCAGATGTCACCACTACCCGCAATTCTCCCCCTAGATAATCTTTTCCTTCTTCTACCACCACCATCGTGCCATCTTCTAGATAACCGATGCCTTGGGTGGGTTCCTTTCCTGCTTTGAGAATTTTCAGATCTAAAGTATCCCCGGGCAAGTAGATCGGGCGTACTGCTTGGGCGAGATCGTTGACATTCAAGATGGTGACTTTTTGCAGATTGGCCACTTTACTGAGATTATAATCGTTAGTGAGCAAGGTGGCGTTAATTTCTTGGGCAAGATGGACTAATTTAGCATCTACGGTGCTAATATCCTCATAATCGGCCGGATGAATGACAATGCGATCAGGAAATTCTTGCTGCATCCGGTTTAAGATATCTAATCCTCGTCTTCCTCTAACTCGTTTTTGGTCGTTACTGCCATCCGCTAACTGTTGCAATTCCTGAAGGATAAATTGGGGAATGAGTATCTGTCCCTCGATAAATCCCGTGTCTAACAATTGTTCGATACGACCATCGATAATACAACTGGTGTCAACAACTTTGGTGGCGGCCGCTTGCAGGGTTCCTTCTGCCACTAAAATTGATTCCATACTATTGGGGTTAATCAGACGCAAAAAAGTCCGACCGTGGGTATCAGCTAAACTAACCCCCAGATAGGAAAACATAATACTGCCTAAAATGGCGATTATCGGCTTGATAAACGAGAATTCTCCCGGAATCGGTAGGAAGAAAATCGGAGCTAGGATCAGATTAGCAATCAACAAACCGATAACTAGACCGACCGAACGGGTTAAAATAACTTCGATCGGAGTTTGTCGTACTTGGGTTTCTAGACGACGATAGGTAGTTTGGGCAACTAAACCAATAGCCAAACCAATAATTGAGGCAAAACCCGCCGATAACCAGCGTAAAGCTTCAATATTGCTGATTTGCGACTGGACAGTAACCGGCAGCAAGTCAACACCACTATAACCAATACTGGCAACAGCGAAGACGAATAGTAAAATTATGACAGCATCAAGCATGGGGATAATACCAGAGAGGATAGGGGGGGAATGATGGTAGAAAAATAATGAGTATGGATGCTTTTATATTATATCTGTGGGTTTCTCCTAATTTGTGTCGGGAAAGTTGCCTCCATTCTAGGAGATGTTCTCCCCAGCCATAATACATCTTAACGAAGATAAACGAAATTATAGTAGGAGTCGGTCGTCAGCCTTGAATCAGTTATCAGTCATCAGATGCGAGTTACAGCGTTTCTCAGATAGATGAGGTTCGTTCTTGCATCTAAAATACTTGATTAGCAAGGGTTAGTCTGTGCTTCACCTTGACGAGAAAGGCTGTATGATATTAAATCCAGTTATTAAAAACTGATTATTTATTCTCCGTTTTGCCTTTTGCATGAGTAGAAAACGGGTTTCTCCGAGAAACCCGTTTTCTGTGCGTTACTCAACGGATTTAGTATGAGTCCACTGATTACTGATTACTGTTCACTGATAACTGCTTTAATGCCCTATTTTCACCCCGTAACCTCGGTTTATATTCATATTCCCTTTTGTCGTCGGCGCTGTTTTTACTGTGATTTCCCGATTTTTGTCGTTGGTAATCACACCAATCCGGCGACTTTTCCCCCTGTGGTGGAGTATGTGGAAATATTACAGGAAGAAATTAGCCTTAGTCAGGGGACGGGGAAACCCCTAGAAACAATTTTTTTTGGGGGGGGGACTCCTTCCCTGTTACCGGTGGAATTATTAGGGGCAATTCTGGATACTTTAGCCAAAAAGTTTGATTTTGCGGCCGATATAGAGATTTCTATGGAGATTGATCCAGCTACCTTTAGTTTAGAACAATTACAGGGTTATCTTAGCGCGGGAGTCAATCGGGTTAGTTTAGGAGTACAGGCTTTTCAAGAACCATTATTACAGGTTTCTGGTCGATCGCATACTGTTAAGGATATCTATCAGGCAGTGGAATTAATTCGGGGATTGGGAATAGTTAACTATAGTTTGGATTTGATTTCGGGATTGCCACAACAAACCCTGACAGATTGGGAAAATTCCCTAGAAAAAGCGATCGAACTGCAACCGGCCCATCTTTCCTGTTACGATTTGGTCTTAGAAGCGGTTACTCCTTTCGGTAAACAGTATCAACCGGGGAAAAAACCCTTACCCGATGATGAAACCACGGCAAAAATGTATGTTTTAGCCGGTGAAAAACTAGCTTTAGCCGGTTATCAACATTACGAAATTTCTAACTATGCCAAACCGGGTTATCAATGCCGACATAATCGAGTTTACTGGGAAAATCGTCCCTATTACGGTTTTGGTATGGGGGCTGCTAGTTATCTCCATCAACAACGTTTTACCCGTCCGCGCAAAAGTCGCGACTATTTCGCTTGGGTAAAAGAAGGCTGTCAGATTGACGTGGAGAAAAATAGCTTGATTGATGATCTTCTCGAAACCTTAATGCTAGGGTTAAGGTTAGCAGAAGGGGTGAGTTTACCCGCAATTGAAGCTAATTTTGGTTCGGAAATCAAAAAAGCAGTTTTAGAGGTCTTAGAGCCGCATAAACAGCGCAATCTAGTAATAATTGAGGGGGATAGCAGGGTAAGATTAAGCGACCCCGAAGGTTTTTTGTTTTCTAATATCGTTTTAACCGATTTATTCGATCGCTGGCAATAGTCAGAAACTATAGTTTAAGTAGCTGGTTATAATTAAATTAAAAATGGATTTTAGCTTCGATCCCCCCTTAATCCCCCCTTGATAAGGGGTGTTTCTGACAACTTTTAACACCTACCTACTTACTAGCGATAATAGATAGCTAACCAAATACAAGGAGGATTATTGCTAGTAAATTCGACGCGGTGTTTTTGGTGAGGAGGAATCAAGAGATAATCCCCTGCTTGCAGATTAACTTGGCTGCCATCCTCATAACTAATCTCAGCGAATCCCTGTAATAAAATCACCCATTCAAAGTCAGATTGATCGTACCATTGACCCCGGGGAGTGGTTTGACCGGTGGAAATAATTCTTTCCAGACGAATAGCTTGACTTTGAGCTAAAATTTCCAGAATTTCTCGGTCAGGAATTAGTTCAGGTAAATCAAAAATTGAAGCTGGTATCATCAGTTATTATTCCTTTCTGTATAAACATCTTTAATCACTGTCGGTATTGCTGTTAAAATTTTCTCAACGATATCAGCAGGTGTATCTAGGTCAGAAACAACAATCCGAAGATCTGCTTCTGCATAAAGTCCTCGTCTTTGTTCTAATAATAATTCTAGTTTACTTTCTAAATCAGTGGACTCCAGCAGGGGACGAGAGGTATCTTGTTTTAAACGTTTAACCAAAACTTCGAGAGGAACATCTAACCAAATCATTAAACCGTGACGAAGATAACTCCAATTTATCGGTTTTAAAACCATCCCTCCCCCGGTGGCAATCACAGTTTTAGTCAGAGAGGATAATTCGGCTAAAACTTGGGTTTCTAACTCCCGAAAAGTCGCTTCTCCCTCGTCGGCAAAAATTTCCCTGATTTTCTTTCCCGCGACCCTTTCTATTAATATATCTGTATCAAAAAAACGATATTGTAACCGTCGGGAAAGCAACTCTCCCAGGGTGGATTTGCCAGATCCCATCATTCCTAGCAAAAAAACACTTAATCCCCGTAAGGAGTTAAAATCCGTTGAATTGTCCATAGTTAAAATTTAGCCGAATGTAGTCCTCGCTACTCAGGGACGATTTTTTGATAAGCATTTAGGAGTGAAAACCCGCAGGTGGAATCAGAAAATCTTCTCAGAACTCCCATTGACACCGACATCGTGTCAGAATCTGGATAACCATGATACCATCTTGGTAATTCATCGACAAAATCAGCTTGATTAATTTAATCAAGTGGTGTGGGGAGTGTGAACACAGGAGTCTAAAATTCATGTCCAATCAACCAGCAAACTTTCCGGGTAACAGAAATCAACTCAAACCGATTAAAGTCGGGGTTATCGGGGTCGGTAACATGGGACAACACCATAGTCGCATCCTGAGTTTGTTAAAAGACGTGGAATTCGTCGGGGTGGCCGATGTCAACGTCGAAAAGGGACTGGAAACTGCCAGTAAATACCGAGTCCGTTTTTTTGAAAATTATTTAGACCTCTTACCTAGGGTAGATGCGGTTTGTCTCGCTGTCCCCACACGGTTACACCATCGAGTCGGGATGGACTGTCTGCAAGCGGGAGTACATACCTTGATCGAGAAACCGATCGCCGCTAGTATTAGTGAAGCGGAATCTTTAGTCAATGCGGCAGCCGATCACGATTGTATTCTGCAAGTGGGTCATATCGAGCGTTTTAATCCCGCTTTCCAAGAGTTATCGAAGGTCTTGAAAACCGAGGAGATTTTAGCGATTGAATCCCATCGCATGAGTCCCTATTCCCAGCGCGCTAATGATGTGTCGGTGGTGTTAGATTTAATGATCCACGATATAGATTTAATTTTAGAATTAGTCGCCGCTCCCGTGGTGAAATTAACCGCTAGTGGTAGTCGCGCTGCCACTGATTCCGGTTATCTCGATTATGTCACTGCAACCCTTGGTTTTAGTAATGGAGTAGTGGCTAATTTAACCGCTAGTAAGGTGACTCATCGCAAGATTCGCCGTTTAGCAGCCCACTGTAAAAATTCTCTCACGGAAGCGGATTTTCTCAATAATGAAATCCTCATTCACCGGCAAACCACCGCTAACTATAGCACCGATTACGGTCAAGTTCTCTACCGTCAAGATGGTTTAATTGAAAAGGTTTATACTAGCAATATTGAACCCCTACACGCGGAATTAGAACATTTTGTTCATTGTGTGCGCGGTGGGGACCAACCTTCTGTCGGTGGGGAACAAGCTTTAAAAGCTTTACGATTAGCTAGTTTAATCGAACAAATTGCCCTTGATGGTCGCGTTTGGCAACAATCGGACTGGAATTATCAATATCTTAATTCTCCCGTGATTACTGCTTCTTGATTGTTTTCACCCCGATTCTTTAAGTAAGAGAATTGGGGTGAGGAAACAAAATTAGTTATTTTGAGAACTTTCCCCACATTTTTCTGAGGATTTTTTCCCACACCATTGACTTTCACAGGGAACTCTATCACCGTCTCCATCCATTTTGACATTGGGGCAATTTCTCAAGAAAAAAGTCGCTTCTGGACAGGAGGTCATCTGGGAACAGTGAGTTCTACCATCGCACCGAAACTGTGGAGAAGGACTAGGTTTTTTCTGGGGAGTGGGACGATTATTGTTGTTAGCTACGGCTAAATTATTGAGGGTTTGTTTGCCAGAAATTGGTGATTTTATTGATATTTGTTCGCTCAGAAAAGACAGAATTAAAATAACAATTACTTTTTTCATAAAATGCTTGCCTGATTCTCTGCTCTTATCATAGTACCAAATAGGATACAGGATAATAAATCAGAGTTATTCCCTGTTTCCTATTCCCCCTATTTAGAGTAAAAACTCCCTGTGTTGAATTGCTAATTTATGGGCGGGAAATCCCTCGTACTCGGCTAAAGTTTTTGTGGTTTCTTTTAACTTTTCAAAGCCTTCAGGGGTGACATAAGCCAAAGTGGAGCGCTTGAGAAAATCATAAACCGAAACCGCCGAATAGGAGCGGGCAAAACTTCCCGTCGGCAGCACAGCATTTACCCCGATGGCGTAGGTAGCCATAGAGGAAGGAGTATGATTTCCCAGAAGGATTTCCCCAGCATTTTTAATCTTGCCCAGAATGGCAAAAGGATTACTAACTAAAACCTCCAGATGTTCTGGGGCGTACTCATTGACAAAATCGAGGGATTGCTGCAAACTATCGGTTAAAATTATGCCCCCATAGGCGGCTAAACCCGCCAGACAAAATTCCCGTCGCCAATCTGGGAGTTTTTGCAGGTATTCCTGAGCGTATTCCCTAGCAGCGATCGCAACCTGTTCACTGTGGGTGACTAATAAAGCCGCCGAATCCGCCCCGTGTTCCGCTTCAATTAATAAATCCAAGGCCGCTAAACGGGCATCGCTGGACTCATCGGCCAAAACTATCGACTCACTCGGACCTGCTGGTAAACCCACATCCACAGTGCCGAACAGTAACCGCTTGGCCGCCGCCCCATAGACGCTGCACGGACCGGTAATTTTGTCAACCCTTTTGATATTTTTTGTTCCCAAAGCTAAAGCGGCGATCGCTTGTACGCCCCCTAACTTATAAATTTCTCTGACTCCAGCCATGCGTGCCGCCACCAGAGAAACCGGTTCCACGTTGCCCTGTTTATCGGGGGGAGTGCAAACCACTACTCTTTCCACTCCTGCCACCATTGCTGGTATGGCTAACATTAACATCATCGAGGGAAAAGCGCCGCGGCCCCGGGGAACGTATAAACCCACACTGGGGATAGGAGAGATTTTTTCGCCGGCAAAGACACCGGCTTCAATTTCTGCCAGTTGTATTTCTTCCGGCATTTGGCGACGATGTACCTCTTGAATATTCCGGAAAGCCTGTTCAATAGCGGTTTTTACTTCCGGTTCAATTAAATGAAAAGCCCGCTCAAATTCTGCCTCGCTGACTTTGATATTTTCTACCGTCGCACCTTCGTAGTCAAAACGCCGCACATAGTCCACAACGCCGGCATCCCCCCGTTCGCGGATGGTTTCTATGACCGTTTGAGCGACTTTGAGGGCGTTATCAATATCTAACTCGGCTCTTTTCTGAAGTTTTGCCCGTTCTGCGCTACTTAATTGCGAAAGTTTTAATATTCTAACCACTATTACTACTCCTACTGCCCCCCGTCCTCTCAAGAATAACGGGGAATCTGAATCTTTATTTTTATTGTAACCTTTGGGGGAGTGCCGGCTTTTCAGTGATCAGTAAACAGTAACCAGTAATCAGTGAAGGCTCTCCCGACATCATGGTGTAAATTGTTCGTATCTGTTACATTTTGGTCATATTCCCTCCCTTAGATAACTTTTTCTGATTATCACAAGTACAGGAGCGCCTCAGTTAACTGATAACCGATCACTGATGTGACGGCTAATAGATATAATGCAGATCATGTTTAAGCTCTCTTGCTGTTCTGTAAATGCGATCGCTCTTGGTTTATTATGGGGGGCGAGTGGTGCTGTGTGGGCAGAAACGGATTTAGACTTAGACCCAAAAATTCGGCAAGAAAGCCCGGTTTTAGAGCGTTGGTTAGAAAAAATACCCGATATCGCCGAAGATATTCGCCGCGATCCTGGTTTTCGCACTCGTATCCGCTTGGGATATGCAGAGTTTCCTTCTAGCGATAATTCCAGTGGCGTGATTTTGGGGGTAGAAGATGTGTTTTTCGGTCAAACCAGTTTAACCCTAAGCGGCGATTATCAGACGGCTTTTAACGGCAAGAGGACGGCAATAGGAGCAAATTTACAATACTATTTCCTCCCTTTGGGTGATTATGTCAATCTAGCTCCCATGGTGGGCTATCGTTACATTCAAACAGGAAATTACAGCACCGATGGGCTTAACTTAGGATTAAAGCTCAAATTAGCTCTTTCTCGCACGGGGGCGGCAGATATCACCGTCAGTCAGAGTTTTATCTCCCCGGGGGGTGACAACGAGGTGGGATTAACTACTCTTTCGGTTGGTTATGCGATTACCTCTAATTTACGTTTAGCTGCCGATATTCAATCCCAAAATTCCCGCGCGCGTAAAGATAGCTCCCTGGGAATTTTACTGGAATGGCTGCCCTAATTAGGGTTTGCGGCAAAAAGTTTTTCGTGGGGGTAGGGTGTGACCCCCCCCAACCCCCCCGACATCGGGGGGGCAGGGGGGGTGTGGGGTGTAGGGTGTAGGGTGTAGGGTGTGGGGTTTTACCGATAAAAACTCACACCTGATAACTGATAACTGATAACTGATAACTGATAACTGATAACTGATAACTGATTAGGTACTAAAGTATTTAGCGGTGGGGTGATAGGTGATAATGGCGGTGGTGGATTGTTCTGGGTACAATTGTTCGCTTTCGTCCATAGACATCCCAATGCGATCGCATCCTAACAGAGCTAGTTGCTTGTATTGATCCTGAATATTGGGACAAGCGGGATAGCCGAAACTATAGCGAGAACCCTGGTAACGCTGTTGCAGTATATCGCGGATATTATCGGGATCGAACTCTGCGAAACCTAACTCGCGACGGATGCGGGTGTGGGTCCATTCGGCCATGGCTTCGGCGGTTTGGACAGCCATGCCGTGATAATAGAGGTATTCAGTATATTCGTTGGCATCAAAGAGAGATTTAGCGTATTCCGTGGCGATTTCCCCCACTGTCACCGCTTGCATCGGGAAAACGTCGATAATACCGGATTCCTGCGGGGCGAAAAAGTCAGCAATACAGAGACGACGACCGGATTTCTGGCGCGGAAACTCAAAAATGGCTATCGGTTGCAGATTTTCGGGTTTTTCGCCCGCTTGTATCGATTCGGGATCGTAAATTAACAGGGAATTGCCAGAGGATTGACAGGGAAAATAACCATAAATTAATGTAGGGTTTAGTAAATTTTCCTTGACAATTTTCTCTTTCCATGCTGCTAGAATTGGATGAACTTTTTCCTGTAAAAACTGGTCGTATTCTTGTTTCGATTGGCTTTGTGGTTTGCGGAATTGCCATTGACCGACAAATAAAGCTTGTAGATCTAAATACCAGAAAACCTCCTCGATGGGAATTTCTGCTGCTGTTAATATTTTAGTACCCCAGAAGGGCGGTGTTGGTCGGGGAATATCAACTGCCACCGCTTCGGACCGACGGGTATCAATAACTAATTCTTGGTTGATGCTGCCATCGGTAAAAATAGTATCGGGATTAACCTTTAATTCTTCGGCGACAACCGGGGTTTTTTCTGCCTCGGCAAACTCCGCTAAAAAGCCTTTACTATCATCCCATTGACCGCCAGCTTTAGCGGGCATTAATTTATCCATAAAATGCAGGTCAGAGAAGGCATCTTTACCATAGATAACCTGTCCCTTGTAGGTTTTTTGACAGTCATCATGGACAAATTTGGGAGTTAAAGCTGCCCCGCCAAGGATAACAGGAACGGTGATTCCTTTTTCGTTAAAAACCTCTAGATTTTCCTTCATAAAAGCCGTCGATTTCACCAATAAACCGCTCATAGCAATACAATCGGCCTTATGTTCTTGGTAGGCTTCGATGATATTTTCTACAGGTTGTTTAATGCCCAAATTAATCACTCTATAGCCGTTATTGGTCAAGATAATATCAACTAAATTTTTACCAATATCGTGAACATCTCCTTTAACCGTTGCGATAATAAAAGTCCCTTTGGCATTATTATCCCCCTCTTTTTTCTCCATAAAGGGTTCTAAAAAGGCAACGGCCGCTTTCATAGTTTGGGCCGATTGGAGAACAAAAGGTAACTGCATTTGTCCCGAACCAAATAACTCACCCACTACCTTCATCCCATCCAGGAGAAAAATATTAATAATATCTAGGGGTGGATAGTCCTGTAAAGCTTGCTTTAAAGCATCTTCCAGTCCCAATCTTTCCCCATCAATAATATGCTGTTTTAAGCGTTCCTCCACGGGTAAATTAGCATTACTAGAAGGGTCTTTTTTAGTGGTTTTCCCCGCAAATAATTCGGTTAACTTGGTCAGGGGATCATAAACACATATATCGCCATCAAAACGACGATTATCATAGATTAAATCCCGACAAATTTGCTGATATTCTGGTTCAATTTTTGCCAGAGGAAGAATCTTATTAGCGCTGACAATTGCCCCATCCATACCCACCTGCATCGCTTCGTGAAGGAAGACGGAATTTAATACCTGACGCGCTGCTGGATTCAACCCAAAAGAGATATTAGACACACCTAAAAGAATGTGACATTCGGGCAATTCTTGGCGAATTCGGCGCATTGCTTCGATAGTAGCCTTGCCATTTTCTCGGTCTTCTTCGATACCAGTAGAAATCGGTAAAGCTAGGGGATCAAAAAAGATTTCGTAGGGAGCAATTCCGTATTCTATCGCCCCATAATAGGCCCGTTTAGCTATCTGGAATTTTTTCTCGGCAGTACGTCCCATTCCTTCTTCATCAATGGTTCCAATTACTACCCCCGCGCCGTATTTTTTCGCTAAATCCAAGACTTGATAAAAACGCGGTTCCCCGTCTTCGTAGTTAGTAGAGTTGAGGATACATTTACCCCCCGCTACTTTTAACCCCGCTTCCATTTTTTCCCATTCGGTGGAATCTAACATTAAAGGTAGGGTGACATTATTAACTAAACGAGAGGCTAATTGGTGCATATCGCGCACCCCATCCCGGCCGACATAATCGACGTTGACATCGAGAATATGCGCTCCTTCTTTTACCTGCGCTTTCGCCATCGATACTAAACTATCCCAGTCTTCAACATTGAGCAGTTCCCGACATTTTTTAGAACCACTGGCGTTTAATTTTTCCCCGACAATCAGGAAAGAATTATCTTGAATATAGGGTTGGGTACTATAAATAGAAGCGGCGGAGGGTTCATAATGATAATGACGAGATTTCGGAGTTAAACCCTGACTTAGTTCCGCTAAAGCTTGAATATGGTCGGGACGAGTACCACAACAACCGCCGATAATTTGTACTCCTAAATCTTCGATAAAGTGCATTAAAGCCATTTTTAATTCTAGGGGAGTGAGGCGATAATGCGCTTGACCGCCGACATTTTCCGGTAAACCAGCGTTAGGAATACAAGAAACAATAAAAGGGGAATTTTCCGAGAGATATTTAATATGGGGTTTCATTAAATCGGGACCAGTGGCGCAGTTAAGTCCCAAAATATCAATTTTATAGGGTTGTAAAATAGAGACAACGGCGTTAATTTCCGTTCCTACTAACATCGTTCCCATGGTTTCCATCGTCACCGAAACCATTAGGGGCAATCGTTGACCTTTTTTCTGAAATACTTCTTCAATAGCATTTAAAGCCGCTTTAATTTGCAGGACATCCTGACAGGTTTCTACTAATAATAAATCTGCCCCGCCATCGTACAGACCCTCTACCTGTTCCACATAGGCATTTTTGAGCGTATCAAAGTCAATATGACCTAAAGTGGGCAGTTTTGTCCCCGGCCCCATAGAACCCGCCACAAAACGGGGTTTTTCGGGGGTAGAGTATTTATTAGCGCAAGCTTTGGCCAGTTCGGCGGCGCTTTTGTTGAGATAATAGGCTTGATCGGCTAAATCGTACTCGGCTAAAACTATCGAGGTTCCCCCGAAGGTGTCGGTTTCAATCACATCCGCACCCACTGCTAAAAAGGCTTCGTGGACTTTCGCTACGGCGCTAGGTTTAGTATGGACAAGATACTCGTTACAACCTTCGTATTCTGCCCCACCAAAGTCCTCGGCCGTCAGATTTTGGCTTTGTAGGGAAGTTCCCATCGCTCCATCAAAGACGAGGACGGGATGCTTGGGACCGTTGAGGTAGTCAAGAAAGGGGCTATTCATAGAGAGATTTACTGCTATAGCATTTTGAAAGTTTATTCTAATACAGTTACTAGAAATCTGCTATGGTCGGCATTTCAGTGATCAGTGATCAGTTATCAGTGATCAGATTTGAGTTTTCAGTCGAGAAAGCCAATCAATCTAATTTTGTAGCACTAGACGAGCTAAACCAACTCCGGGATAATAATTACCGAGAATTTGTTGATAATCTAGGCCTTTTTCCGCTAATTTATAAGCTCCAGTTTGACTCATACCGCGACCACCGTGGGCCCAAGCGACAATTTCATCGGTGGCGGCATAAAGAGACTCGACTACACCCCCTTTATAGCTGAGAATCTGCCCAGCAGTGGCATTAACCGCTTGGTGAGTCGATTGATACTCCGAGCGAATGCCTTTATATACCTGCCAGCGTTGGCTATTGCCCAGATGAAACCAAGCATTAGCGGGGCGGATCATGTGTACTAGGGCATAGGAACGAGCGGCGATCGCCTGTGCCTTTAAAGCTTGCATTGGTGCGCTAGAGTGCATTTCACTCCCCACCACACTATAGAGATAGGCCTCTAAATTAACATGATTGACCACTAATAAGCGATCGCCTTGGGCCACCAGCAGCACTTTACCCCGATACCAACTATCATCCACATAAACTAAACCATCGGCACTGGTGGGCTGCACAAAAATCACCTCTGGCAGCGATAAATCGCCCATTTTTAAGCCATTGGCACCTGGAATGACCGGTAAACCCTCGTTAGTGGCAATCGTTTTTAAACCACGACCTTGGCGATCGGTGATCACCGCCGGTCCGTTAACTCCAATCAAAACACTGGCCACATCCCTTTTGATCGCCACGCGAATTTCTAGAACCGGCGGCGTATAATTAGCGGGAACCGCTAAGGGTTGTCTAGTTACTGGTTTGGCTGCGGCAGCGGGGGAAGTATTGGGGGAAGTATTGGGGGAATGAACCGATGGCGCTAATTTTTTCGGCGCTGAGAGGGAAGACTGGGGAGAGGGTGCTGATTTTGGAGTCGCAGAAGATTGGGGAGAGGGGAATAGTTTCGGCGATGGCGCGGTTAAGGGGGCGATCGGAGATGGGATAATAGGAGCAGGGGAGGCAGCAGTCTCTAGATTTGCCTGCGGTTGCGGGGTTTCTGGTTTTTCCTTGGCTAAATAAGTTAAGAGAATTGGCGTAAAAGTAGCGATCGACAGTAAAGGAACGGCACAATGGCGCAGCAGGGAAAAATAGGTACTAGCAGCAAATTTCACTTTAATCACACCATCTTTAATTATTAGGGGTCGAGAAGGTCGTCACCGACCTCCCCTCCCATTCAGAACCGTGCATGAGACTTTCACCTCACACGGCTCCTAGTTTGACTGTTCCCTTGTTAAGGATACAGCTTGACTTCTTTTGGTTGTCTTTGTATTATC
>NZ_JADBVM010000334.1:0-2704 GCF_020244875.1 Microcystis sp. M44BS1 | reverse complement strand
CCCTTGACAAATGGCGAGACTTGCTTTAGACTTTATGTATAATGGGAATCCGTGCGCCCATATATATAGGGTTTTTGAGGGAAGATAAGAGAGAAAAAAATAGACTCAAAAATCGGGTTGGGTAGGAAGAGGATAAAGGTATGAAGAGGGAAATTTTCTCTCCCCGACAAGCATTAAACAAAGCATTTCTGAGAGTCAAACCGAATCTTGGTCAGGTAGAGAAGTTTCAAGTATTCTTACATACAAAAACGATGATCGGGGAGTTCAATATATCGGAAAATGGGAGGGATAACCCGAAAAATTATTGTTAAATCATGTTAAGTCCCGTAGAGACGATTAAAATTCTCGAAAATCATCCCGATCGCACTTTTCCAGCTGGTGAAGTTATTTTTGTCGATGGCACGGAGGGCGAGTTAATGTACGGTATTCTTAGCGGAGAAGTGGAGATGTATATCAAGGAACAATTGATAGAAACTCTAGAAAAAGGGGATGTATTCGGAGCAGGAGCGCTCCTGCATGGGGATAAACTGCGAGAATCCACAGCTATCGCCAAAACTGATTGTAAATTAGCCTGTCTCAATCAACCGCAGTTTTTATTTGCCGTGCAGGAAACCCCCATGTTTGCAATCGAAGTATTAAGAAGTTATTCCGATCGCTTTCGCAAGTTGAAAAAAATCTTCGCCGGTGAAGCATAGAGGAGCAAAGGAAAGCCATACCCCGAAAACTATTGACCGAAAATCTCACCGACAGTTAAACGGGAACCATTGACCAAATCCCCACCAGAACGCGGTGGTTTTCCCGATAATTGCACTTCTTTTAATAATAATAAACCCGCTCCCGTCTGCACTACCGGCCCGAAATTTTTCCAGAGAGTCACGATCGATCCCACTTCTCCGCTTAGATGAGAAAGGTCTTTTGTCTGTAATTCTCGAGGCAGTTGCTCCAGATCGTCTAGGGGAATAGTGGCCATCACTTTTAGGGGTTGTCCCCGGAAAGTGGTCAGCGCATTAGGATAAAAACCCCGGACTCGATCATGAATTGTCCGGCCCGAATCTTGCCAGTGGATTAGGTAGTCAGATTTCTGAATTAAAGGGGCATAGGTAGCATCGTCGTTATTTTGAGGAATTGGGGTAATTTCTGCTCGATCGAGCCTAGAGAGGGTTTCTAGGAGCAAATCCGCCCCCATTTGCCCTAGGGTTGCTCCCACCTGTTCGGCATTGTCAAAAAGAGCGATCGGGCTGTAGGCTTTTAGTAACATCGGTCCGGTGTCCATGCCCGCATCCATTAACATGGTGGTAATGCCGGTTTCTTTTTCTCCCCTAGCGATGCACCACTGCACGGGGGCTGCTCCCCGATATTTCGGTAAAATTGAGCCATGAACGTTAATACAGCCTAATCTTGGCATCTCTAGAATTTCTGGGGAGAGGATTTGTCCGTAGGCAACCACCACAAAAGCATCCGCTCGCGATTGTCTGAGAGAATCTAAGGTTTTAGCGTTTTTTTTGACACTTTTGGGCTGCAAAACTGGTATTTGCTGTTCTATGGCTATTTGTTTCACCGGTGAGGGGATTAATTGATTACCCCTTCCCCGGCGCTTGTCCGGTTGGGTAACGACGGTGATTATTTCTATATCGGGATTGGCTAATAATTTTTTGAGGGTGGGAACGGCAAAAGTCGGGGTTCCGAAAAAAACAATACGCATGGGAGAGGGGGGATTTTTCAGTTATCAGTGAGCAGTAATCATTAACGACTAACTATGCCGGACCATTGGATTTTTTTGGCTTTTTCCCGACGATAGGAGAAAAAATGCTCCTCTTGTTGATAGGTACAAAAAGGAGCGATCGCAATTTGTTCATCCCTAATTCCTAACTGTTGTAGTTGATGATAAATCACCCGTCGCACGTCTAAGCGCACTTTCCCTTTTTCCTCGTCAGCAAATAAGGGGGAGGGGGAGAGGTTAAATAAATTCCCTAGAATTTGGTCGGGATTGGTTTCTTGGGGAAATAAACTTAAACCCACTTGTGCGGCAACTTCTGTCTCTACTTGATACACTTCTCCGGCAATTGCCGGCCCCAGGGCCAGCACTAGGTTATCTAAACAACTACCAGATTTTAATAACTGCTTAACTGCTTTGGCAACTATCCCCTTGGCTGTCCCTCTCCATCCAGAATGAATCGCCACCCCAACACCAGTAGAGCGATCGCCCATTAGTACGGGCGTACAATCAGCACTGGCCACCCAAATCCCTTGACCGGAAGCATCGGTGATAATTCCATCCGCTTCGACAATTTCCGGGTTAGTAATCCCTTGGGGATTTAATAGGCGATCGCCATGTACCTGTTTGACCCGATAAACCGGTACATTTGCTCCTAAAGCCTCTGTAAAAGCTTCCGGGGTTTGGGGGTAATAATGACGGGTAAAAAAGCCGTGGGACCAGTCCTCTAGGAGATTACAGGTAAGATAGGGCAATCCTTGCCATATTTGCCATTGCCACAGAGAAGTCGCGGTTAATCGGACATCGATCGCTACATTGGTCACAGTCTAAACCTCTCTTGCTGCATTAATAGTTAGTAAAAGTATAGTCAAATATAGACAGACTGAATTCCATTTCAGAAATTCCCTTCACTTTTACTTCGAGAGATTGATTCTCCTTGGGTGAACTACGCACCTCTCTATCCCATAGCGGTTAAACGCATTTGGGAAT
>NZ_JADBVM010000333.1:0-10115 GCF_020244875.1 Microcystis sp. M44BS1 | reverse complement strand
CTTGCCCGATAAGCATTTCACGATTCCATAAGCAAAAATTATCACACAAAGTCGAGAAGAGCCATTATACCAAATACAAAATGAATTACACAAGATTGGAGCAGCAAAGCAAGGAATCACAAATAGCTGAATTAGAGCTATTTATAAAAAGTGTAATGGATTCAAGAGAACTGAAACGAGCGCTCTCAGTAAAGATGTAGATGTCTCTCGAAGGTAAAACCTGTGAAGAAATCAGCAGAATACTCTGTGTCAAGCAATCTTTTATATATTACGGTCGAAATATATTTAAAATAAATAGAAGGAATTAGAATAGGATATAAAGGCTCGATCGGATATTTAACAGATGACCAGATAAATGAAGTGATCGGGTGGTTGAAAGCAAAGATTTATTGAAACATGGATGAATTAATCGATTATATCAGCCAACCTTATGGTGTTATTTAAAAATCAAAACAAAGCTCTTATCATTTGTTTTTGCTGGCGAGCATAAGTGGTCAAAAATCTCAAAAAAGTCAGCCAAAATTTGAGCAAGAGTTAGTCGAAAATAAGAAGAAATAAATTCAGAAACTATTAGCTGAAAACAACGATGCAATATCCAGACTTCTTCTCCACTGAGTAACCAGACTTTATAGAGTTTGTCAGCGAAACGTTTTTTTGTCTTAAAGTCCAGAAAACGGGTTTCTCAAAGAAAACGGGTTTCTCAAAGAAAACGGGTTTCTCAATAGTTTCTTGAAGAAACCCGTTTTCTAGGTGACTTAATGCTTCTTTCCAGGGTTCATCATAATTGGCGGTTGTTGGGTTCATTTGAGTTGTCCGCTTACTCTTAGGTGTAAAGCGCGATAGCGTAACGCACCGATTTAATAATAGAGTTGGTGCGTTACGGCGGCTTGTTAATTTTGGTTTTTTGACGGAATTGATAGCCGCCTAACGCACCCTACGCCTACCAAAGAGATCAGGTGAGTTATATAAACCATATTCTCCATTTTGATTGATGGTAGCCCGACTAATGTTAAGTATATTACTATTTTCAATCCCATTCCCTTTATTGCTATTAATTGAGGTTCCAGTAACGGTAGTAGTCCCCTCATTTTCTAATCCTACGCTGAGATTGCTATTGATTGAACCATCAGTGAGCGTTAATGATCCAGTATTATAAATACCAGTATCATTGTTATTGTTGAAAGTAGTTTTAGAAATATTAGCTGTGCCTCCATTATAAAAGCCACCTCCATTAAATCCAGCCTTGTTACTGTTGACAACACTATTAGTTACTGTTAATGTTCCGCTAGAATATAGCGGTTCTCACCCCTGTGTGGCACACTTAAACCTTTGCTAATTAAGCTTTTCAACATCGATAGTGTACCTCTTGCGAACAGGAAACGCTATAAATACCCCCTCCATCATAAGTAGAGCTATTTTCATTAATGGTGCTATCGTTTATAGTTAGTGATCCTTCGTTATAAATACCACCACCATATCCACTTAAGTTTTGATTTATCGTGCTTGATTGAATAATAGTATTACCGAAATTTCTAATACCTCCACCCCTTTGTGATGCACTACCACCGGACATGGCAACGTAAACATTTTGAGTAATTATGCTATTGCTAATATTAGCTAAAGCATTTTCCTCAACAAGAATACCTCCTACTGCTGATTTCGTAATAGTTACTTTATCTAAGGAAAAATTGCTGTTAGCTAAGACATGAAAAATGCGATTACCCTTACCAAATCCACTACCTAAACCACTGCCATCAATAACAGCCTGACTTGTACCCAAACTTTTAATCGTGACTTTACCACCTGGTAAAATATCCAAATCACCAGTTTTGGCTTTATTCTCCCACAAATCATCCTCTAATTGAGTGAGAAAATAGGTTTTCCCCCCTTGTAATTCAATAATATAGTCATTGGTAGTGTCTGCATTGGCTATTAAAATCGCATCTCGTAATGACAATCCACCAGTAGTGGTTCCATCATTTTGATCGGCGGTCGTATTAACGGTTAAAATGATTGGTGCAGATTTTTCTACAGGAACATCATTATCATTGCCTGTGATTGTAATATTGGCAAAGTCATTTTCAGTTGTAATTCTTGCTAATTCTTGCGCTGTTAAATCTACTCTGCGAACTAATGCTGCGAAATATTCTCCTTCATCTCCCGCGCTATCCACCTGATTAACTTGAGCATCCACATAATGCCCAATTTCTTCTAAAATTACGTTAATTATCGTTGCTGAGGAAGCCGTATTTAAAAAAGATGCTGATAGATAAATCTTATTCTTACTGCTGGAATATGCACCATTTGCTGTCCCCAAAACCTCATCACTGAGTACCTCAATTGGGGGAAGTTGACTGAAATTTCGACTTTGCCACTGTTGTCGTAATTGCGTCGCCTTAACCACATCATAACTTGTGCCAAAAGCAGTTTCTAAATTCGCCCAAAAACCATCAGATTGAGCGAAATTGAACAAAACATCATACACAGAAGGAAGGAGGGGCAAAAGAGTAGGAGTCATGACATTAACAGCAGAGGTTTATTGCTAACAGTTTTAGCCCAACAATCCCGAATTTTTCAAGACCCCTGTAACAAAAATTACAAGAAAACGGGTTTCTCAAAGAAAACGGGTTTCTAAATAGTTTCTCGCAGAAACCCGTTTTCTAAATAGGCGTTTGCAGAAAACGGGTTTCTCAGAGAAACCCGTTTTCTCATTGAATTCTGTCGCCTTAACCACATCATAATTTCTGCCAAAAGCGGTTTGCAAATTTGCCCAAAAACCATCAGATTGAGCGAAATTGAATAAAATATCGTCAACAGCAGGAAGAATCGGCAAAAGAGTAGAAGTCATGACGTTAACTGCAAAAGTTTATTTTTAACAGTTTTAGCCTAACAAGTGCCAATTTTTCAAGACCCCTGTAACAGAGATTAACATTTATTGCAAGAAAACGGGTTTCTAAATAGTTTCTCAAAGAAACCCGTTTTCTCGATAATAGGCTAACTGCTGTTTTATTCACGATAATCCTATTATGCCTAAGATCTACCGTCTTGCCCAAGGTCATTTAAACCTATTGGAAACCTGTCCACCGAGATTTCAAAAAGTCTATCTAGAGGAACTTAACACACCGGCTGACCCTGGGCAATTGCAGCGGCAAGAATGGGGCAGTCAGTTTCACCTATTATTACAGCAGCGGGAATTAGGGCTGCCGATCGCGCCTCTATTACGGGAAAATGAACAGTTAGAACATTGTTTAACGGCCCTATTAAAAGCGGACCCAGCAATTGCCCAAAATCCGGGAGAAACCAATCGAGAAGCGGAACATTGTCGCAGTTTAACTGTGGGTAATTATTTATTAACGGTTATCTATGATTTAATTTTATTAGAGAGCGATCGAGCGGTAATTTTTGACTGGAAAACCTACTTAAAACCGATCGATGCCGACAAACTAGCCAAAAATTGGCAGACGAGACTTTATCTGTATGTTTTGGGAGAAACTTCTGCTTATCCTCTTGATAGTTTATCGATGACCTATTGGTTTGTGCAGTTGCCCCGCAGCCCCGAACAAATTACTTTTAACTATAATCGGAAACTACACCAACAGACAGGGCGGGATTTACGCCGTTTATTGAAGGATCTCGATCGCTATCTATCAGCATACGAAAATGATTTAGTTGATTTTCCCCATCGTCCCGATTGTCAGCTTCATTGTCCCTATTATCTTAGACAAGAGCGATCGGGCCCAATAGACTTACCCTCGATCGAGGATATCCCTGAAATCAATCCTTTTGTCTAATTATTGCCAATTTTGTCAGATCAGAATTATAAATTCTCAACTCTGAATTCTGAAGATTATTTTTATTTATTCTCCCTTCTCCCCCACTTCCCACTTCCCACTTCCCACTTCCCACTTCCTAATTCATACTTTGTGCTTTTTGTCAAAAAAACTTTTTCTTTGCAATAAAACTACACAAAAAAAAGATCATCGTTGTGGGTGAAATTGACTAATTTAGCTGTCTTAACTAGGATCACCTTCTAGGTGTGGCAAGGGTTTCAACCATTGCTGTCCAAAAAAGCACAGAATAACCCACCATGAAATTCTATCAAATCGCTGTAACCATTGTAAAATCGTTGTTAAATAAAAATCTTTCTCAATTAATTCTTAAGAATTTATAAATATTGCGAAATATTAATTTAAATATTCTCAAGTTTTTGGAGTCAATAAATAATTTTTGCTTATCTTTGTCCACCATGGGGTTAGAAGTCAGGAGTCGGGAGTCAGAAGTCAGTATTCAGGAGACAGGAGATTATTTTGATGTATTCTTCCCACACCCCACACCCCACACCCCACCTCCCCACTTTCCCACTCTCGACAATTCTCCTTCTCCGCCGCGTTAAGCATAGTCGATAATAATAAAAGACAGATCGATCGCTTGCGCTCATGACCGGCAACCACTACCAGACCTTAGAAATCAGCCATAAATCGACCCCTGACGAGATTAAACGGGCCTATCGGCGTTTAGCCAGACAATTCCATCCCGATAGTCAAAACGATAGTGCCAGTCACGATAAAATCGTCGCTATTAACGCCGCCTACGAGATTTTAAGCGATCCGAGACTAAGAAAGGACTACGATAACCAAATAATCGCCAATTCTCCCCGCGTCCAACGCACTGCCACCGCCCAGGCAAATTACCATCGTTACAAAGAAGCAGTCCAGGAAGACGAAGTCCTAGTCAAACAGTGGTATAACCAGACCTATAGCCCGATTAATCGCCTGATCGGTCAAATTATCCGGCCTCTCAAAGGTCAGATCGATCACCTATCCGCCGATCCCTTCGATGATCAGTTAATGGCTGTTTTTCAAGACTATCTAGAAACCTGTCGCCAAAATCTCGATCGAGCTAAAACCCTCTTTTGCCAAAGGCCCAACCCTGCCAAAATGGCCAAAGTAGCCGCTTCTCTTTACTACTGTCTCAATCATCTCACTGACGGACTCGAAGAATTGGAAACCTTTACCCTTAACTACGATGATCGCTCTCTCCACACCGGCCAAGAAATGTTTCGCATGGCCCAGCGTTTACAGGTGGAAGCTAAACAGATAGCCAGTCAGTGTCAAAATTAGACCGCTTGTAAAAATCAAAAATTGTTGTTAGGGTTAGGAGTCAGTAGCCAGTAGTCAGGAGAATTAAGAATGAATAACAATCAATTAAATGGTCTATTTACAGATTTTAGGCCATTTAATCATCATTTTTGCCGTCTTTGAACCCTGAAAAATTAATTATGCCAGAGGTTTATTAAATCTCTAGCCATGGGCAAAAAAAAAGACGAAAATAGATCAAGACCAGATGTACCCAATCCCTAGCTTAACCCCGATGAGAGACAAACAATCAGAAATTACCAATATATCCACCCCTAGAGATTCTGATCTTTATTCCTTGCCTCCCGCCGTCCAACGGGCTGCTAATATCCTTTTACGTCAGGGAAGAATCGGTTTTTGGACGCAGATTGTCCTGGGCGTAATTTCGGGGGTTTTATTACTCATTGCTACCGCTAGTTTATTAGGGACGAGACAACGCACTTCTGGCATTGAAATCGGTGTTTTGTGTGCCATTGGTGGGGCTTGTTTCTTGGTGGTTGCCATTTTCTTTTCTTCTCGTTACATGAAAATTGCCCGTCAAATGTTGAGAGGTGATCAAGATAGTCGCCCGAAAAAATCCGATACTATTCAGTTAATCCGTCAGGGTTTAATCGCTAATATTATCGGGATGTTTTTAACGATTTTGGGAGCGCAAGCGTTAGCGGGAATTGTCTTAATTAAATCCCTCAATGTTCCTCAAGGTACTTTTAATGTTGCCTCTAACCCCAGTCAGTTTGTTAATTCTGTTGACCTGTTAATTGTGCAGGCTAATACTAATACAATTCTCGCTCACTTTACTGGTATTGTTACTTCTTTGTGGCTTCTTAACCGTATTACTTCTAAATAAATATGGCCATGCAACGCACCCGTTTAAGTACGCTGGCTAATGTCACCAGCAGTCGATTTAATCGCTTTTTTGGTAATCCTTGGCGACGGATTTCCCTACAGATAATTTGTGTTTTATTTGGAGTTTTTTCTGGGCAAGCAATTGTCACCACTGCCGGTCAAACTGCTCAATGGGATGTCACGGCTGCTGGTTTATTGCTGCTGTTTACGGAGGCGATTAGCCGGATTGTTTACCGAAAAAGTTCTCAGGCTAAACCTGCACCGATTCTGCGAGAATCTTTCAATTTACTCAAAATTGGTATCACCTATAGTTTATTTCTAGAAGCCTTTAAAATTGGCTCTTAAATAGGGTTGGCTGAAAATGTTTCTTGGTGGGGTGAGGATTCAGGAGCCAGTCGGGGAAAGTGGAAACCTTGCCCTTAAGTGCCGACCGGCAGCGAGCGTAGCCAGACTAGGCAGAACAAGTGTATTATTTAAGCTGCCCAACGATACCCTTACTCCATGGCGCTTCTCAGGAAAATAAGGATTTCAGACGTTCATTCTCATTAGTACATTAAAATTACCCAGCTTTAGCATAGGCTCTGTAAGACTTTTAGCCATGGCTAATATATTCATACGGGAGAAGTTCAGTTATAATTAAATTACCAAATTATATTTAGGGCAAATTTTTTTAATCATCATGCCACAACAATCCTTAATCACTAAAACCCTGACAGCGCAAGCCATTACCTCCCCCGCACAAAATAGTTTAAATGTCAAGCTTTTTAGAAAAATACTTTTATTGTCTCCCCTGTTGTTTTGGGAATTATTGGGTTTAGAAGTTAGCTCAGTTAAAGCAGTAGAAAACCTACAATGTCCCGTTATTTCTAGGGAAGAAGTTGATACAAATGCTCTTAAAAGAGAAATTGCTAATTATTCAGCCACTCTGCGAGTCTATCCTAGCGATCTGGGTACGATTAAACTTTATCTTCAACGGGGAATGGCCCGAGAAAAAATCAACGATCGAAACGGTGCGATCGATGATTTCAGTCAATACATTTGGTATAGTAATTATAATGCTCCCGCCTTCAAAGATCGACAGTTACTAGCTCAAGCCTATTATCAAAGAGGTGTGTTAAAGTTAGCCATGGTGATTGCGGGAGAAAAAAACCCTATAGCCGAGGAAATCCCTGTTATTGAGGAAAAAAACCCTATAGTTGAGGAAATCCCTGTTATTGAGGAAGAAACACCCTTGATTGAGCGAGAAAGCCGAATCAAGGATCAGCATCAGCTAAAATTATTAGAAGCTGCCCGCTCAGATTTTCAGCAAGCCTTTAAATATAATCCCAATCAAAGCGAAGTTTACTTTAACCTAGCAATTATTGCATCTTTGCTCAATCATCAATCCTTGGCTTTAGATTATTACCAGCGTTTCATTGGTTATGAAACTGAAGATTATCGCGGCTATTATCATCGAGGACAGCTATACTCTCAGTGGGGAAATTATGCAGAGGCTATCAAAGATTATGATCTGGCTATTTTATACAAACCCGATCTAATTGAAGGCTATTATAATCGGGCTATAGCTTTAGAAAAGATAGGGGGAAAACGAGAGGCTTTTAAGGATTATAAAATCGTTTTAAAATGCTCACCCAAACTATTTTTAGCCAAGAATGCTCCTAGCAGTTATCAAAACCGTGCCAGAGTACAACTTGAAATCGCTGACGAGGAAGTCGAATTAGCCAATTTATCTTCTAATTCCCTGTCAGGATATCAAACAGCGATCGAGTATTATAATGGAGCCATCAAAGATCTAGCACTTGTCATCCGTATTAATCCCAACTACGATAAAATTCCCCATTCTAGAGCATTTCTTAAACGGGGTTATGCTCACCTAAGACTCAACAATAATCAAGGGGCAATTCAAGATTATAACCAAGCAATTTATCTGCAACCCCAAGACGCAAAAGCCTATGTATATCGGGGGTTAATGCGAGCCAATAAATATCAAGAATACGCAGGAGCTTTAGAGGATTTTACTGCGGCAGTGGCACGAAATCATCATGATGCAGCCGCTCACTATCATCGGGGGTTAGTGCTGTATAAATTGGGGCGTTATCAGGAGGCAGTAGATAATTATAATAATGCCTTAGCCCAAGATGATCGGATTAATACACCTAGTTTTACTTCTCGCTCTGTCTGTAGCGAAAATATCCGAGAATCTGCCGACAGAAATTATTTTTATGACTCCAGAGAACCCGATTTTCGTCCTAATTATAACGTCTTTTGTCACGCTCAAGCGCGGGGAGATGCTTATTTTGCCTTGAAAAATTTTGCCGCGGCCGAAAGAGATTATACTACTTATATAGTGGCCTATCCTAACGATCCAGAAGGTTATCATAAACGGGCCAATGCGCGTTTTGAAAAAGGGGATAAACAGGGAGCGATCGAGGATTATAATGTATTTCTACAAAAAGTCCGTGATGCGAGAATTTTCTATAGTCGTGGGAATAGTCGCACTGACGTGGGAGATGATCAAGGAGCGATTACAGATTATCTGCAATCTTTGAGCATTAATCCTATCGATGTGACAGCGTATAGTAATCGGGGAAATGCACGCACTGATACCGCTACTATTCCCGATAATGTACAAGTAACACCGAGAATATCGGAGAATCCGATCGCCTATAATAATCGTGGTATTATTCGACGACAAACTGGGGATAAGGAAGGTGCTTTAGAGGATTTAGATAAGGCAATTAGCTTGAATTCCAATAACCCAATCGCCTATAATAACCGGGGAGTTATTCGCTTTGATTTGGGAAATAATACCGGTGCTTTGGAGGATTTAAATATGGCTATTTCTCTCCAGTCTAACTATGCTGAAGCTTACTATAATCGAGGTTTAGTTAAGGAAAAAATAGGCGATAAGAAGGAAGCGATCGCTGATTATCAATTAGCAATTACTTATCAGCCAAATTATGGCGAAGCTTATTATAATTTGGCGCTTGCCACCTACGATGATAAAAATCCTAGTAGTCGAGTAGCGAGCCTTAACTATTTGCAAAAAGCCGCTAATGCTTTGATAAAAACCGGTAATTTAGAACTGTATGAACGTGCGGTAGAATGGATGTTAAAAATGCAGTAATTTCTCGAAAAAATAAGCTCAGGTTTGACAAAGGCTTCCAGATTTGGCTATTTCAAGCCTTCAAAGAGCGGCGGAGTCTCTTATTACCGATGAATTAGCCGCTAATCATCATACAAGGTTGGGTTGAGGCACGAAACCCAACAATACACCCAAGGAAACCCAACAAAAAGATTCAGACGGATTTAGGTGTTGCCTGTTGGGTTTCGCTTTCCCTTAGAATTGAGAGGTTTTCTTTAACATATTTATTCGCTCAACCCAACCTACGAAACTAGACGTAAGGAAACCCAACCATAAACCCAAGGAAACCCAACAAAAAGATTCAGACAGATTTAGGTGTTGCCTGTTGGGTTGCGCTTTTCCTGGGAATTGAGAGGTTTTCTTTAACATATTTATTCGCTCAACCCAACCTACGAAACTAAAGTAGGTTGGGTTGACGTAAGGAAACCCAACTATAGACGTAAGGGAACCCAACAAAAAGATTCAGACAGATTTAGGTGTTGGCTGTTGGGTTTCGCTTTTCCTGAGAATTGAGAGGTTTTCTTTAACATATTTATTCGCTCAACCCAACCTACGAACTCTAATTTTTACTACCGTAGGTTGGGTTGAGGCACGAAACCCAACAATACACCCAAGGAAACCCAACAAAAAGATTCAGACGGATTTAGGTGTTGGGTGTTGGGTTTCGCTTTCCCTTAGAATTGAGAGGTTTTCTTTAACATATTTATTCGCTCAACCCAACCTACGAAACTAAAGTAGGTTGGGTTGACGTAAGGAAACCCAACCATAAACCCAAGGGAACCCAACAAAAAGATTCAGACAGATTTAGGTGTTGGGTGTTGGGTTTCGCTTTTCCTGAGAATTGAGAGCAGGGCAATCGCACTTAAATTAGGTTGACATAGTGACCAAAATCTCAGGTAATTTTACCAAACAACTCCTGATTTTTGGCTGCTCAAATCCTCATTCCAACAAACTTGGAACAATCTGACAGTAGGGATGGGTTGAAGTTT
>NZ_JADBVM010000332.1:0-10758 GCF_020244875.1 Microcystis sp. M44BS1 | reverse complement strand
GTCAGTCTGTAGAGCGACCATAAGACCAGAACAGAGTAAATCTGTTAAGGCAGGTGCGGAACCCCGCAAGGGAAAGAAGCAGAAACCTAAATCGTGAGGTTTGGGAATCACCGTCCGTTTACGGCGGTGAGGATGTCAATGTTGCTGTCAAACGGTCGCCAGTGCCAATGTCGCACAGACATATTCCAAGACATAAAAGAAAATTGGGGGTGTCGCATTTCACCAAATAATCTTAGCGAAGTGGGAATAGACGGCCCTGAAAGTGCCTATTCAATGACAGAGTTAGGTATTTTACTCTATCAGTCCCTAGGATTTGCCCCCACCTTAAAAATTGCTTTAACAATCTTATTAAAAATGTTTTTTCTGAAAAAATCTCGCTCTTTTTTTAGACAGGGATGGACAATTGCAGTTTTACTAATTGCCCTGCTTGTTTCCCTGCCGATTTTATCGGTGGCCAGTAGTTTATTAACTAATTCCAGTCAAGTCTGGCAACATCTGCTCGAAACTGTTCTCTGGGATTATCTAGTTAATTCTTTTTGGTTAATGTGCGGGGTGGGCAGCGGCGTTTTAATCATCGGTGTCGGCACTGCTTGGTTAACAACGATGTGTCAATTTCCCGGTTGTCAACAATTTCAATGGTTATTATTACTACCCCTTGCTGCTCCTGCCTATCTCTTGGCCTATACTTATACCAATATGATGGACTATTTTGGTCCGGTGCAGACGTTCTTAAGAAGTGTTTTCGGTTGGAATAGTGTCGAGGATTATTGGTTTCCTAATATCCGTTCTCTCTGGGGGGGGATTCTGATGTTAATACTGGTGCTTTATCCCTACGTTTATCTGTTAGCAAGGGTCGGTTTTTTAGAGCAATCTGTCTGTACGGTGGAGGCAAGTCGCTCCTTGGGATGTAATCCTTGGCGCAGTTTTTTTACTGTCGCTTTACCCCTAGCAAGACCGGCAATTATGGCGGGATTAGCCCTAGCTTTAATGGAAACTCTTAACGATTTTGGTACGGTGCAGTATTTCGGAATTAATGCTTTTACCACGGGGATTTATAATACTTGGTTCGGCATGGGCGATCGCATAGCAGCGGGACAGTTATCCACAGTTTTAATGGTATTTATCCTCGTTTTAGTTTTCCTTGAACAATCCTCCCGTCGTCAAGCTCGTTACTATGAAATGACCAATCGTTTCCAGTCACCGACTAAGTACGAACTAGGATTTGTTCGGAGTTTTTTGGCAATGATCTCCTGTTTTGTGCCGGTATTTCTTGGGTTTATTGCCCCTGCTTTTTATCTAGCCTATCTAGCCTTTAATCATGCCCAAGAAACTTTGAATAATGACTTTTTTACTCTATCGGGAAACAGTTTTTTTCTGGCTAGTTTAAGCGCAATTATTGCGGTGGTTTTAGCTTTAATTCTCGCCTACGGGGAAAGACTTAATCCGAATAAAACTCTTAAGGGTTCTGTGCGGATTGCGGCTGCTGGTTATGCTATCCCCGGCATCGTTATCGCAGTGGGGGTTTTAATTCCTCTCGGCAAATTAGATAACTTTTTCAACCAAGGATTAAATATCAATTTAATTCTGAGCGGCACAATTTTCTGTTTGATTTTTGCCTATGTTGTCCGGTTTTTAGCCGTAGCTTTTTCCACGTTAGAATCGAGTTTAAGTAAAATAAAACCTAGTTTAGATGATGCTTCCCGCAGCCTTGGCTATGGCACTGGTGCAACTTTAATTAAAGTGCATATTCCTCTTTTGTCGGGGGGATTATTGACGGCGGCTATGTTAGTTTTTGTCGATGTGATGAAGGAATTACCGGCTACTTTGGTGTTAAGGCCTTTTAATTTTGATACCCTAGCGGTGCGCGTTTATCAATACGCCAGTGATGAACGTTTGGTGGAAGCGGCGGCACCGGCCCTGGCCATTGTCTTAGTGGGATTAATTCCGGTAATTTTTTTAAGTTGGCAAATTTCCCGACGGGCGATCGATTAAAGTGGTGGTCGATTCCTAGACAAGTTGGCGATCGGCCAGCAGCTTAGTTCTATAGTTTAGTACAAAATAATGTTACAGTTCTTGACAAGACTACTAGAGAGGGGGGGTGTCAGTGATAGGATTCCCTAAAACCCCTTTTCTTTATTTGTGTAGAGAGAACAACATCCTATGACAGAACTTTCTGGAAAAGCTCCTAAGTTCGGTGGCAGCACGGGCGGTTTACTCGCCAAAGCCGATCTGGAAGAAAAGTACGCCATCACCTGGACAAGCAGCAAAGAACAAGTCTTTGAAATGCCCACCGGTGGCGCCGCTATCATGAACGAAGGCGAAAATCTCCTCTATTTGGCCCGCAAAGAACACGCGCTCGCTCTTGGTACCCAATTCCGGACGAAATTTAAGCCCAAAATCGAAGATTACAAAATCTATCGGATTTACCCCAGTGGTGAAGTGCAGTATCTCCACCCTGCTGATGGTGTCTTCCCCGAAAAAGTTAACGCTGGTCGTGAATTTTTCGGCAAAAAAGACCGCAATATCGGCAAAAACCCCGAACCAGCGACAATTAAGTTCTCTGGTGTCACTCCCTACGAAGCATAAATAATCCCTAAAATCGAGAGTGGGGAGTTAGATTTAGAAGCTATTTAGCCCCAAGATTTAACTTCTGACTCTCGATTTCTCTGATCGCAATCGGCTACAAGTGTTGTGCTATCCGTTTCCTGAACCATCAAAATATGATCTTCCCCGACTTCGATCGCTTTCGTCAACTGGCTGGCCAAGGTAACTTTATTCCTGTCTATCAAGAATGGATCGCTGACCTAGAAACACCCGTTTCGGCCTGGTATAAAGTTTGTGCCAATCAAGCCTACAATTTTTTATTAGAGTCGGTGGAAGGGGGCGAAACCTTGGGACGCTACAGCTTTTTAGGAGGCGATCCCGTCTGGGTATTGGAAGCGCGGGGAAACACCACCACCCAAACTTTTCGCAATGGTTCTCAAGAGATTTTTTCGGGGGATCCTTTCGAGATTTTAACCCAATGTTTAGCCCCGATTGTGCCGGTTAAATTGCCGCAATTACCCGCCGGAATAGGGGGTTTATTTGGTTTTTGGGGTTATGAATTAATTAATTGGATCGAACCGCGAGTCCCTATTTATCCCGCTACCGATGCCGATCTACCGGATGGTATTTGGATGCAGGTGGATAATCTAATTATTTTCGATCAAGTTAAACGGAAAATCTGGGCGATCGCTTATGCCGATATCCGGGGTAATAATCCCGATTTAGCAGCCGCTTATCAAGCGGCCTGCGATCGAGTGACACAGTTAGTTCTGAAGTTACGATTACCCCTACCAACTAATGCCAAAACCCTGGAATTATTACCCGTTGGTCAGGGAAAAGAATTAGTCTATGAAAGCAATACAACTCAGGAAAAATTCTGTCAAAATGTCCTAAAAGCTAAGGATTACATCAAAGCGGGGGATATTTTTCAGGTGGTTATTTCCCAGCGTTTAAATGCCAATTATCATGGTCATCCCTTCGATTTATATCGTTCCTTGCGTCTGATTAATCCTTCTCCCTACATGGCTTTTTATAACTTTAAGGATTGGCAAATTATTGGCTCTAGTCCTGAAGTGATGGTTAAGGCAGAACGGGACGAATTAGGTAAAATAAAGGCCACGGTCAGACCAATTGCCGGCACCCGTCGCCGGGGACAAAACTTCGGTGAAGATCAAGCTTTAGCAACGGATTTATTGCAAGATCCCAAAGAAATTGCCGAGCATATTATGTTAGTGGATTTGGGGAGAAATGATCTAGGCCGGGTGTGCGATCGAGGTACGGTCAAAGTGGATGAATTAATGATCATTGAACGTTATTCCCACGTTATGCACATTGTTAGTAATGTGGTGGGGTATTTAGCCACCAATAAAAGTGCTTGGGATTTATTAAAAGCTTGTTTTCCCGCGGGAACCGTCAGTGGGGCCCCGAAAATTCGTGCTATGGAAATTATCCATGAATTGGAACCCTGTCGTCGCGGTCCCTATTCAGGGGTTTATGGTTACTACGATTTCGAGGGACAGTTAAATAGTGCCATCACAATTCGCACTATGATTGTTCGTCCCCAAGGTAATCAAAATTATCTGGTTTCTGTGCAAGCGGGAGCAGGGTTAGTAGCTGATTCTGAGCCGGAGAAAGAGTATGAAGAAACCCTCAACAAAGCGAGGGGTTTATTGGAGGCAATTCGCTGTTTAAGTTAGATTTTTTAGGTTGGGAGCCAGTTAAGGGGATTTGGCCATGATTTCCGAGCAGGAATAGGGTTAACTAACTGGGGTTTGCGGCAAAAAGTTTTTCCTGGGGACAGGGTGTGGGGTGTGGGGTGTGACCCCCCCAACCCCCCCGACATCGGGGGGGGTTGGGGTGTGGGGAGTTTTCTCAGTGAACTGATAACTGATAATTGATAACTGATAACTGATAACTGACTCCTAACCCCACCAACAAACTTTTTGCCGCAAACCCTAGCTACTGGGGTTCAATGGTTACTAAAATCGAATAGGAGTCTGGTGGAGTCGTTCTAGTCAACACGAATAAAATTTGGTTATTAGCAAGGGAATCGATGCCTGGAGGTAAACTGCTACTATCAGAGGTATATACATCTACGGTTTGACCTTTAAGCTGATTGGCATTAAGCAACCCATTCACATGAACCACAATGCCATCTCCAGCTTTTGCCAGAACAGGTGAATCCAAAGCTCCTTCCGATCCCTCCTTGGCTGCCTTGTCCCAATCTTTGTCAGGTTCAGCAATAACACCGCAGGCAGATTCAGAGAAAGGATTAGCAGCAGGAGTGAATGTACAAGGTTTTGTTCCTTCTTTAATAACTTTAGCTGTAACAGCTGCTGGCACGGTAAGGACGGGTAGAGTTTTCTGGACAGTCCCGCCATCACCTCCGACATTAAAAGGTTTGATTAGGAGGAATAATCCCCAGATAGCTTTGGGGAAAACTCTGGTGCTGACAGAGTAGTTAACTGCCTCATTGGTAGTCATCTTTACCTGAGCGTTGGCATTCAAAATCACTTGATTACCAACTATGCGAACACAGGTATAAAAATCGTCCACATTGCCAAGGGCGGGGATTCGGTTAAAATTCCCAGGACAATTGGGGTTCTTAGCAGGCGCTGCTAACATATCGGTGACGGGGGAATGTTGCCAAGAAGAAGTAATATCGTAGTTGCCATTTTCTTTCAAGCTTGGACCATAGCGCCACAAGACTCGTGGACCAGTCAAGCTATCACCAATTCCAGGGTTCTGGGTATAGTAAACGATCTGTTCACCGAGCAGCAGATTGGGATTGCCGGGGTCGGGAATTTGGAAAGCTAGAACTGCTTGCGCTCCTTTGGGTACTTTAGTACTCGTGATCTGCTTTTCAGAATTAGCGATAATTCTTGCCCGTCTCACTTCATCTGAAACAAACTCTAGAGTACGATTAAGATTATTTTGGATTTCACTATCGGCATTAGCTCGATAATTGCTTCTGAGCAGGTTAATTACGCCATTTCCCGCCACCAAGACGGCAATCAGCATCATCAAACCTGCTAGTAAAACTTCTGTAATCGTGAAACCCGCTTGCAGACGACGATGAGCGGATTTTTTCTGTAAACGACCTAAGTGATTGATATACTCCAAATAAAAACGCATAGCTTTAACCCGTCCCAATTTCTCTGTTCTGTACTCCCCTAAATATTTAACATTTATTGCAGTCACAGAGGTTTTATTAAACTACTGGTCAATCAAGTCGAAAGGGGTTTTCGGAAACCACTGAAAATTTACTACTACCTACTACCTTCAAAATTTCCCTAGAAAACTCCCGATCAAAAATGTCTCGACCTAACTAGCTTCACCACTAACTACAGGATAGCCTAAGAAAATCCCATAGATAGTAATTGAAATATGGCCAGAAAGGTGATTTTGGTTACAGCTATTAATCGCTTTTGGGAGTGAGTGAGTTTTCGTACATTTGTATTGGTGGAATGGTTGACCCTCAAGGAGATAATAAGGCACAAGGACTGGTTACAATCAAGGATAGGTAATTTTTCGATCGATGTCATCTAAATAATCATGCGTCTCTTACACACCATGCTCCGGGTCAATAACTTGCAGGAATCTCTACAATTTTACTGCGATGTGCTAGGAATGAAGTTATTGCGTCAGAAAGACTATCCCAATGGTCAATTTACCCTCGCTTTCGTCGGTTATGGCGATGAGGCTAATCATGCTGTCATCGAACTGACCTATAATTGGGGAGTCGATCGCTACGAAGTCGGTAATGCTTACGGTCATATCGCCCTAGGCGTGGATGATATCTATAGCACCTGTGAGAAAATTAAAGCTCTCGGTGGCAATGTCACCAGGGAACCGGGACCGATGAAACACGGTTCTACGGTGATTGCTTTTGTGGAAGATCCTAATGGCTACAAGATCGAGTTAATTCAACTGGGAACCCAGGGTGCTGCCGTGGCTACGGCTTAAATTTATTGTCGTCAAAAACTTAAGTAGCTGGTTATAATTAAATTAAAAATGGATTTTAGGTTCGATCCCCCCTGCCCCCCTTGATAAGGGGGGTGCCGATAGGCGGGGGTATCTATCCTTAATAAGGGGGGTGCCGATCCCCCCTTAGTCCCCCCTTATTAAGGGGGGCATCTGAAAGTTTTTAATGCCTACCTACTTATGTCTGTTGAAATTGAACGGAAGTTTCTGGTTAAAGGGGATTCTTGGCGATCGCTTGCGACTGGCAAGTTGTATCGTCAGGGATATATTCCTACCCAAGATGGATTGACAACTGTGCGAGTTCGTGTAGTTGGAGATCGGGGTTATTTAACCATTAAAGGCAAGACTGAGGGCATTAGTCGCCAAGAATTCGAGTATGCAATTCCCCTAGAAGATGCGGCGCTCATGTTAGAAAACCTCTGTAAGAAACCTTTAATTGAAAAGATTCGTCATCGCATTTCTCTGGATAATTTAACTTGGGAAGTTGATGAATTTTGGGGGGATAATCAAGGTTTGATTATGGCTGAAATTGAGTTAGAACAAGAGGATCAAGTCATTACTATTCCTGATTGGATCGGCGAAGAAGTCACGGGAGATGAGCGATACTACAATAGCAATTTACAGAAATTTCCCTATAAAATGTGGTGATTGTAGTATTAATTTACTCCCAGTTTAACTCTGGGTAGATAGGGCTTTTTCTGTTTCGTTTAGCTTATTTGTTACCCGTCGGAGAACGCCATTAATAAAACGATAACCTTCATCATCAGAATAACGTTTGGCTAACTCGATCGCCTCATTGATTGCTACTTTTTGAGGTATATCGAGATAGCGCATTTCTGCCACGGCAATTTGCAGGATATCCCGATCAATTCTCGGTAAACGATGTAGTTGCCAATCCACTAAAGCACTGGTTAATTCCTGTTCAATTTCCGCACGACGACGATAGACTGTACCGATTAATTCTAGGGCATATTCCCGCACTTCGTACTGACTAGATAACTGGACAATTTCGGGAAAATCTATCACGGTTCCTAAACGATTAATGGCATTGTGGGTAAGAGAAATTGCTTCTTTTACCATGGTTTGGGCGCTTTTTAGATTTGTTGCCTTAGTATCACTAGCGAGAATCCGTTCATTACCACGACTAATTTCAGCGGCGGCAGTTTCTAAGGTTTCTTGAATTTCGACGGTTAAGGTTCTAACTGCAACTAAAATTAAATCGTTTAAAGTTTGCTGTTCCAGGTTTTCAGGATTGCCTTTAATCTGACTTAAACTCAAAAGGGCAAGTTCTCGAGCAATGCGACGGGGTTGTTGACGGGGAGGCATAGAAGTTTAGAAGGAGAGGAAGGAAAATTATACAACTTTATTGATCGCTATCCGGTTGGGTTAATTTTTCTCGGCGATCAATTCTTGACTAACATCTATTTTAGCATAAAAGCTGCCAAGATTTAACTTTTCAAGTTTTAATTAGATAAAAGACAATATCTATCTTGAATCTCCCCTAATTTAGTCTCAGCTTCTTGAGCATTAATGGCTAATTGGGCAAACTCTAGAAAGCGTTTTAATTCCTTGCGTAATAAATTCCTTTCTACTTCCCAGGTTTCTCGATCTAAGGTGGGTGGCATAACGATCATATCAAATAAAGTGGCCTGTTTTTTATCGGGATGGGGGCGCAATATTCGCCCGCGACGCTGAATAAATTGTCGAGGATTACCACTACTAGCCAGAATGACTGCGTTTTGAATTGATGGCAGATCTACTCCTTCATCTAAACATCTAATTGCCACTAATCCTTGCAGATAACCCTCCTCAAATTGTTGACGAATTTTTTCTCGTTCTTCTAGGGAAGTTTCTGCGGTGTAGGTAGCAACTCGATAACCTAATTGATTGCCCAATAAATGAGTAACAGCCTCTACCTGACGACGATAATTAGCAGTGTAATTTTCCAGATAACCATCCCCACAATAAAACAAAGTATGATCCGTATCTAAACGCTCTTGCATCAGTTGTTGTAAAGCCTGTAATTTATTACTTGCTGAACCAACTAATCGTGACCTTTGCATTAACAAAGCCGTCAGGTTTTCATTACCATTTAAATTACTATTTTTCTGCAAAGTCCAGCCAATTTTTTGGGTCAATTTTGCGTATAATAAAGCCTCATTGTCGGTTAATTCAACCAAGACTGGATAATAAAAATAATTGACTAAAGCTCCTTTTCTAATAGCATCACCTAGGGTAAATTCTGGTTGTAGAATTTGTCCAAAATATTCAAAAATAGCGTCGGTTCCTTCCTGATCAAAATATCTTTCAGGAGTGGCAGATAAAGCCAATCTTAGACCTAAAGAACGGGGTAATAATTCTTCTAATCGGGGGGAACCTAAATTATGGGCTTCATCACCAACGATTAAAGTTTTATCGGGAAAAAATTTTATTTGTGATTGAAAACCCTCGCTAATAAAAGTTGAGTTAGTAGTTAAAATAGTGACAAATTTTTGATTACCCGCTTGCACATTATATAATTCTGTGGATAGTTGACTTTGCCATATATGGACACTTTCGTAGGCTAAAATCGGTTTAAGATTAAATTTTTCCGCTTCTCGTTGCCATTGATTGACTAGGTGACGATAGGGACAAATTACTAATAATACTTGCAGTTCTATCGCTTCGTAAAGTTCCATGGCAATAGCTAAAGCAGTAATAGTTTTACCGCTGCCAGTGGCCATTTTTAAAGTTCCCCGTCCCCGATTACGAAACCAACTGATAATCGCTGTATTTTGGTAGTCTCTCAACTCTAAATCGGGAGGAATTCTAGGAATACCAGAGGGATTAACTCGATAGAATCCTCGCAATTCAGCAACTTGCTTGATTTTGCGGGAACTGAGAAAATCCCTAGTTATTTTTTCCCAATCTATCCAGCAACTATTCATAAGACCTCTGGTAAAAATCAAAAATTGTTGTTAGGGTTAGGAGTCAGTAGCCAGGAGTCGGTCGTCGGTCGTCAGGAGATTGTTTTTATTTATAGCGTTTCCTGTTCGCAAGAGGTTTATAATACTAAATCCTGTTTAAAAGGTATAGGGGAGCAGCGGAGCGCAGGAGCAGGGAGAAACAATCCAGAGCTTGGGAGTTAATCACCCTATTATAAATAGTTTTGGGATAAGCTCAAAAATAGCAAAAAGCCAAAAACTTAAAAACTAAAGGTTGCTCCCTATACAATGGGGATGGACTAAAAAGACCATCCCATAGCTGTCAAACCACTCTTAACTGTTATCCTAGAAACCTAGGCAATGATTGAGATAATTTACCTGGTCGCTACTTCCTCTTTTTGGGGAGTATTTTGCCGAAGTTTTTCTTGATCTTGGCGACGTTTTTTAGCATAAAGTTGGATTGTCACCGCCATTAATACCACTAAAGCTACAATTAACCAAGTGGTCAAATCGAGGGGTAATTGATTTTTAAATACTGCCAAAAGGACAATAACTACCAATAACAGGGTTGGTGCTTCATTTAATGCCCGAAATTGCTGTCCCGTCCAATTACATTCCCCTTTTTCTAGCTTCTTCATGATGCGACCACAGTAGAAATGATAGAGCAGTAAAAGAGCCACAAAGGATAATTTAATATGTAACCATCCCGATTTTAAAATTTCCGGTTCTGTGGAGATTAAACCGATCGCCATGGCCACGGTGACAATCATCCCCGGTGTGGTGATGATATTGTAGAGTCGCTTCTCCATGATCTCGTATTGTGCTTTCAGAATAGCTTGTGCGGGTTCCGTTTCTGTTGCTGCCTCCGCATGATAGACAAACAAACGTACTAAATAAAATAGTCCCGCAAACCAAACAACTACCCCAATCAAGTGAAATGCTTTAAACCAATAGTAAGCCATAGTCTATATTGTGATGTGAGTCCCGAATTAATTAGTCTAAGAGTTATCCATGCTTTCCCAGACTATCCCTATACAAAAGTTTAGACGGAAAATGGGGATTGGGGAGCAGGGAGAAGGGAGAGGGGTGTGGGGTGTGACCCCCCCCAACCCCCCCCGACATCGGGGGGGCAGGTGGGGTGTGGGGTGTGGGGAGAGGGAATTATGAATTATGAATTATGAATTATGAATTATGAAGTGGGGTGTTGGGGGAGTGGGGTTTTAGGGTTTTAGGGTTTTAGTGGAAATTACTCTATCTCCCCATTACCCTATTCCCCCATTTCCCTATCCTCTTCTAACTGATAACT
>NZ_JADBVM010000331.1:0-25780 GCF_020244875.1 Microcystis sp. M44BS1 | reverse complement strand
TGAATGGGAGCGAGTTGGTGGCGGTGGAATGTAAATCTCGACTGTCGAGGGATGATGTTGATGATTTTGTCAGCCGATTACAGCGATTTAAGGTTGCTTTCCCCCAATTTCGAGAGTTTCGGGTTTATGGGGCAGTGGCAGCAATTGAAATTGATCAGGGAATAGATGTCTATGCCTATCGGCGCGGTTTGTTTGTGATTAAGCAGTCGGGGGAAACGGTTAAAATTATTAATGATGCTCAGTTTCAACCTTTGGGTTTTGCTTAAGGTGTTTAATCTCTTTTTTAAGAAGGCGTAATTTTGCGATCGCCCTTTTAATTAATAATGAATAGTTGATAATGTAAACTGTCAGGAGTCATTTGGGAAACCATCATGGAAATAAAAAATATTAAACAAAAAGCCAGAAATTTAATCGATAAATTGCCAGATAATTCTACATGGGATGATTTGATGTATGAGATTTATGTGAGACAGGCAATTGAAGCGGGGTTAGCCGATAGTGAGGCGGAAAAGGTTATTTCTGTGGCAGAAGTACGCACTAAGTTCAAGCTAGAGTCATGAAAGTTTTCTGGACAGAAACCGCCGTTAATCATTTATCAGCCATCTACAACTACATATCACAAAACTCCCCTCAATATGCTCAAAGACTGGTGGAAAGATTGACCAGACGCTCAGAACAGATTGCTAATTTTCCCTTTTCGGGTCGTCTTGTTCCGGAGTTTGAAACTGAGCAGATCCGAGAAGTTATCGAGGGTTCTTATCGCATAATTTATTATATCAAACCTGAGCAAATCGATGTTATTGCGGTACTTCATGCGGCCCGAAACATTGAAAATCCACAGGACTAACGATAATCCAAGACCATTGGGGGAGTAAATTACTGGCAGCAGTGAAGATTACCAAAAAGCGCAAGAAAGAACCACAAAGGCACAAAGAACACAAAGATTTTCTCACTCATAACTTTCTAGCAGGAACCATACTACAAAAAAATCGGGCGAGTGGCTGCCCCCTCGGTGACAGGTATCGAAAACCCAGAACCCGCATGGCTTCGTCGAAAATTACCCGTTCGTAAATGTTGACAAAATCTTGTAAGTCTATGTGCTACACTCTCTTAAGTCTTGACGCGAGAGAAGAGAGACTATAAAACTAGCTACAAGGTTGATAGCAACTCAGTAACAGCATCTTCTGATATGAATTTTCGGAATTCTAATATTTCGATGAGAACCAGTGTATTATCGTCAGAATAGTGTAGGATAACTTGTCCGTCATCTTCTGCATAACTGATTGGTTTATCCGATAGCTCTATTAACAAAGCATCGACATCTTTGCTATAGTTAATATTTTTCATATCTTGACCTCTTTCCAGGATATAAAGTAATTACTAAAATAAAAGCACTGACTTCTCGACAAACTACTCGTAAAACCAAGTTTTCATTTAATTTCCTTTGATAGATAATTTTCTGTTCTGGGAGCTTCTCTATTTTATCAGGTTTCCGAATTGTATCAATTATAAATTCTTGGACAAGAGTAACTCCATGATTAGCAAGAATATCAATTTTTGATTTTGCATGATCGCTAAATCGAATCTCTTTCATAATTCATAATTCATGATTCATAATTCATGATTTTTTAAGGCTTGGCTCCTCGTCTTTGCTTAGTTCTGCGACAAGAAATTGCATTACCTTCAACTTGTCTGCACGAGATAGATTTCTCAAAGTGGGGAATAGCTCTGCTATAGACATCTGGCTTAGAAGATTGTACTACCTTTCTATTTTCTCATAGAGCTATCTATTCACCGCGCAAATTTCCATAGGTGGCAGGAACCATACTACAAAAACATCGGAGCGGTGGTTAACCCCTCGGTGACAGGTATCGGAAACCCAGAACCCGCATGGCTTCGTGGAAAATTACTCGTTAATAATTGTTCACAAAATCTTGTAACCCTATATGCTACAGTCCTTTAAGTCTTGACGCGAGGGAAGACAACGTCCACCCCACCGGGCATATTACTTGACAACTCCCTCTCCGCCCCACACAAACCCCACAACCCAAAACGGGAACAACCAGACACACGGTTGTACATGAGTATTGGAAAATGACTTTCTGCCTGTGTTGTAGCATGATACGCTTCTTCAAGCTGCAACCAGTCTTCTTCTCGCCAACCGACGCGAGCACCAAAACGTTCCCATACTTCCTCATTGTACTTTTTCTTACCCTTTAGGTCACGGTAAATTTTCGCCTGTCCCCTGATGCCAAATTTTCCTTCGCTGTATTTCACCCATAGGCGGTCAATCTCATCGATTACCTTTAGAGATACAGATCTAAAAAAAATATAGAAGTCAGCAAAATTTTTTATAACCATCCATTGGTACATGATAAAAGCGGTTTCGTAGTCAGCTTTTTTCCAATCCTGTTGCTCTAGGTACCTTTCTAATTTTTGATAGATTTGCCCTGTATTTGCTTTGAGATATTTCCTGTGTTTTCTCAGTTCTTTTTCGTAGGCCTTATCAGCTTCTCGGTTATATTGTACCGAGATCATCTTATCGAATTGTTGCCTAAACCTTTCAGGGTTTTCTGTCTCTGCAAAAGCCAGACGGAAAATCTCTACCCATTTTTCCTCGTTTTCGTTCTCTTTATTCCCCCAAAGTTCGGTTAAAGCCTTGGCTGCTGTTCCGGCTAAACCAGATAGCTTACTTGCATCTTTGGGAAGCTCGATATGGGGGTTAATATGTTTGATGTGGGAGGCGCGGTAGAGGGTTTCTCTGTCGTCATTGTGGATTACCTCGATCAAACCTTTATCTTGTGCTTGTTGTAATTTTTTCTGATAGTTGGGAACAGATTGACAAACCGCTTCTAAAGCAGCCAAAGGGACAGGAATTTCATAGATTAGGCAATTACTGACCACTTTTTCAAGAGCTTCATCCGTCAATAGTTGCGGTTTTTCTTCTAACCGCCAGACTATTTTATCGCGCCAAGTAACATCAGATTCATTCTCAAATGACTGCAATTTAGCATCTATATCCCCTGAACTTAAAACCTCATTATTGAGCCATTCCAACAGACGGGGGTTGCCATCAGCAAGGGTTAAAGCTCTTTCTATATAGTTTTTATCAATCTTACCTGAACTAAAATGCTCTAACCGCCGCAATTTCTTTTGTAAATCGGACTCTTTGTATTTGAAAGAGGGCAAAGACTCCAGATGATAAAATTCCTCTAATAGAGGGGAATTGAAGGTATAGCGCGAGGTAATAATCAGGCGATGATAGTAATTGGTTTCCTGTATCGCCCAAACTAGAGCTTGCAATAGTTGAGCTACCCCTGCTTTAAGGATGTAGTCATCGCTGGATGAAGGACATTCTAAGTTCCACTCTAAATCATCGAGGATGAGCAAAAAAGGCTGGTTTAACTGACTAAAAACATCCCTTAAGCGATAGTCTAGATCCTCATTAGAATCCAGAAGAGTTTGACGTTGTGGACGATCTAATTTTTTAGCTAGGGTATCAACTAAGCTAGTTTGATCAATTTGTTGATGCCAGACAAGCTTAGTATAGTCTGGAAGGCGATCGCACAGACGAGCGGCGAGGGTACTTTTCCCGTTACCACCAAAACCTTGCAAGAAAACCCCAGCTTTATGAATTGCTTTAGAATTATCAAAGGGTTTTTTCAGCACTTGCAAGCAATCCTGAAGATCACGGCGGCGACCGATAAAAGTTTCCCGTGTGGCTACCCGCAAATATTTCGTTTCTGGGTCCACAAATTTGTCAACAAAGGATACGGGAGGTAAAGGTTTTTTCTGTCCCCTCTTTACCAAAGCTTCTGGGATACTTCCCCTCACATAGAGGCGTAAACAATGCCAATCCCTGGCCTGATTTCCTAATAATTTCTGATAGGCAAAAGCTAACGACTCGCTTAAAGTAAAGCCTTGGGAAAGCTTTTCGTAGAGGATGGCCGCCGTGTCAGCAGCTTCGTTATCCCTGACGGGTTGACCCCACCCCAAAACAGCTTTAGCCCCATTTTCTAATAACTTCTCGGCCATCGAAAGGATCTCATCACCATCGGAGTAGCCTGTCCGACACCCTGATAAAAACAAAAGCTTGGGTAAATTAAACTGTAATTCTCTGGCAATATCTTCGGCGCTGGTATCTTGCCTATCTCCGTATTCCGTCTCAGTAATAAAATAGGGTTTCCGCTCCTTGATGGTGGCGTGTCCGCTCAGGTGGATAACATCGAAATATCCCCTATCTTTACTGGCTATCAATTCGCCTAATTCTTGAATACATCCGCTCTCTTCAACGGTTAAAGATAGGGGTTTTCCTCTAGTTGCTTTGAGGATCTTCCCTTCTTCTGCCTCAAAGTCTAGTATAGGCTTTACACCCTTAGCAGAACTTGCCATGAAAACCACATTTAAGGCTCGATCCTGCGGGTTGTTGTCCACAGTTAACAGCCTTTCATTACCGGTTTTCATCCACCGCATGGGAACAATAGCGGGAAGCTTAGACACCAGAAAATTTTGACCATCGTGTAATAATTCCCAGGGTAGATGGACTAATCCTTTGCTGGTGCTGATAGCTAGAACTATTTTCTCTCCCCGGTGGCTATCTAATTCGTTCTGTAGAATGCGCTCTGTACCATCTAACCATCGGTACAAACCTTGTCCTGTTTTGGCGTGATCTTCCGGTAAACGAGTATAGTAATCGGTATCAGCCCTACCGCTCAGATTTTTGATTTCACTCAGAAATCTTGTGTAGGTACGAGTCTGGTTGGGGTTATCCCAGAAAAATCGGAACTCAACGCTATTGCTACCCCTCTCCTGAAGGTCAATATGCAGTATCTTCATGATTTTTCTTGTTCCAAGAGTTTTTGTAGTTGCTCTAGGGTAGCATCTTTGAGCATCAGGCGATCGCCGTTTTTGCTGACAATTAACACTCGTTCGATTTTCGGGGTTTCAGGAGAGTCAATTTTTCGCTTTAACTGGTAAAATTTCTCAGCGATGGCGATTGTTCCGCTAATAATGCCGATGATGGTGGCAATGGTAGCAAGGGTTCCCTCTTTCTCCTCTTCGGAGATAACTTCGTAGCTGCCTTGCACCCCTTCCATCTCTAGGATATCCTGAGCAACTTTGATAGCATCGGCTCCTTGAATTTCTATCCGCATCAGTTTTGTTCCTCCTGTCAGTACCCAAGCAAAATGATCCTAAATCCGTTTATTAAAAACTGATTATCTATTCCCCCTTTTGCCTGTCCTGATATGTAGCCTATACTCAACGAATTTAGCACGAAACCCAACCAATGTCCTATTATCAAATAATTATAAATGATTTTGCCTGGTTATTGGATGGGGTGTTGGGTAACAGTCGTCAACCCAACCTACCTTCCGCGCTTTCTAGCTGTCGGTTCTAAGAGTTAGATTACCAAGTACAAGCTGAGCTAAGTCATCAGCTTTCTTTGATTGTTCTGCCGCCAATGTCCTTAGCGTAAACTCTTGTTCGACAGCATCTCCAATTTGTGTTTGAATCTCTTCTGGGGGAACAATTATTTGTAATTCTAGTAATCTAGACGGGCTAATTCTCTGTCGCCCCGTTGCACCAGTAACGTTTGCTGTCGCTTGTCGGGTAAAATGATCAGAACGTAAAGCCCGAAAAAGGTAATAAAGATTAATCTCGGCTTGTGATTTTTTTCGCAAAACAATAAATTCAGTTGAAGCTACTGCGTTAGTTACATCTTGAGTTACTAGCGCAATCTTTTTGTTGGCCAAGCTGGGCATGATCTTGGCGAAGAGAATGTCATTCTTTTGAAAGCGATGTTTTGTACTTCCAATCTCATTTCCTTGATTAAGTTTAAGAGTTAATATATAGCCATAAATATCATCTACTTCTCGTAAATCTATATATTCAAATATTTGACCAGCATATCTACTAGAGCGTGGATTAACGCTTCTTGATACAACATCTACAAAGTTTCCTAAAGGCTGCTGTTCAAACTCACCTATTTGCTCATGCAAATATTGTGTATAAGCTGCACCAGCATCAACTGTATCGATACTACGGGCTGATTCTTCAGTGATTGTTAATATTAAAGGGTCTGATTTAATTAACTCGATAGTCATTGCAATTTTAGTTTTACTCTATGATAGGCTTCCGCGATAACAGGTAAATCATTGAGATCAGTTTCTCTATAATATTTTGAGGTAATGTCATAGCCAACCTGTTCTGCTTGTGCTAAAAAACGCTTTTTATTGTCTCCAGTAGTCTTCTTGAGATACAAAACACAGGTTCTAGCATTAGACCCCCCAAACGGCTTAAATGATCCGACAGGTAAGCTTATACAACCATGAATATGTGTACGAGATTTCACAAAGTTGCGAACTTCAGTCTCGGAAACTCCGCTGGCAACACCATGGGGCAAAATAACTAGCAAACGTCCAGTTTCAGGCTTTAATAGTCGAATTGCTCTCTCAAGAACCAAATAGTCTGAACCTTGAGCAGCTTTACCTCGTCCTAGATAATACCGGTTTAAAGTAGCAGAATCTTCATAGGGTATATTGAACGGGGGATTAATGAGAATTACATCAAACATTGCTGCGTTATTTTGCTCAATATTTAAAAAATCAGTTCTGCGTCCATCTGTATTCTCAAAAACATCTTCTCTAATTGAATCTCCTGTATAAATATGTTCATAGCCATCACCATGTAAAATCATATTTATTCGACATAAAGTGGCTAACCGAGGATTTATCTCAATTCCCCATAGATTATTCGTGACAAGATTACTAACTAAATGATCTTTTTCATCTTGGCTAGAATCAAGAAATCGAATTTTTTTGCGGACATTAATAAACGCTCTAATAAGAAAGCCACCACTTCCGCATGATAAATCAAGGACTTTTTCTCCAATTTTTATATCAGCTATCTCAACCATGAACTCAACTAATTGTCTTGGGGTTAAATACTGTCCTAAGTCCCCTCGGAGTGTTCCAGTAAGAAAGGCTTCATAAACAGAACCAACTACATCTCCTCCTGCTCCAGCCAAGGCAAGTGGTGTCTTAAAACCATAAAGACCAAAAGGCTCTAATTCACGAACAATTTTTTCAACAGTTTCGTTGCTTCTAATTTGAATTTGAGTTCCCGTAGGGAATACATTAAAAGTCTGTTTTGCGTCAGTAAACATTTGCTGTAAAGCAGCTAGAGGTCCACTGCCAAGAAGCCAGGAAGATGTAAAGCGATTGGGTGCAAGGCCTTCAGCATCTCTTTTCTCTTCGTTAAACTTACAAGTGAGAATTTTAGTTAGCTCATCAAATGCAGACTCGGCAATGAGTCCTTCTTTAGCTAACTCTTTTCGACATTCCCTAAATGCTATTTCTAAGTCACCTTTATTTTCAATAGTTACTAAAAGTCGCTCAGCAGCTTGTCGCTTTCCCAATTGAACTACATTGCTAGAGACAGTAAGTATTGTGCTTTCAAGCTCTTGCGGTTCAGGAACGGATTCTAATCCGCCAATATCGTCTCTATCCAAATAATAAATCTCCCAATCACGTCCATTAGTCAGAACTGCAATTGGTGTAGATGGTTCAAGAAGTTGAGCATAGGAAAGCGCTTGGTTAACATCCTCCTCGCTCAATCGATGCTGAATACGCTTGGTTTCAACCACAAGAGCCGGACGTTCCCCAATATAAACAACGATATCAGCTTGCTTTCTAAATCTATGTCCTGAAGTTCCAGTGATTGAGACTTTTCGACGTATCTGGTTCCTGTCGTAACCAAGCCTCATTATGAAAGGAATAACAACATTCTCAGCACAGTCGTCCTCAGAGTTCAACGGTGGTGCTTTGCGAAAAATGTCATCTAAGATAGCCTGTTTATTCAACGGCATAATAATCTATACACCTATGGGTTACACGATAACTAAGCCTACTGCAAACCAGAGCAGTAGGTAAATAGCTTAAACCGTTGCGTTGCTGTTACAGGCAATACTACTATTAACCAGCTTAGTTGGGGAAAAAATCTCAATTACCATCAATGGTTGACCTAAGAAAATATTTCAGTCTCTCCGTCGGGAAATAACCTATTAGAGACTGAAAAATCTTAGTCATTCCATTCCCCTTTGGGTGGTACGGGGGGATTGCGTCGAAGATGACGGGTTAAGTCCTCATCTGGTTGTTTCTCTCCTCTTAGCCACTGTTTAATCGCTGTTTCGATAATGCGACTAGGATCGTTAGTCAGGTGTTTAATCTGGTCTAAAACTTCCGAGTCAAGGTGAATAGCGATTTCAACTTTCTCCGCCGTGCGCTGAGTCGGTGTAGCATTGTCGTTCATAAGCTCTATTAATGATTGCTATCTATCATTCTACCCGTCAGTCGAGGATTCTTATCCAAGAGTTTATCTATGGTAATCCGATTTGGACAAATCATAGAGCCTTTCCTTAGCCATTGCCCTTTGCCTGATTTTGTCAGCATAATCAAGCCTACCATAGTTTCCTGTGGATGCCGAGAGGGGAAGCCAAGGCCGAAACCCTAACTATACTTGCAGTTTAGCTTTTTTTACCTTTTACTTTTCACTTTTGCTCCAGCCTTAGAGACTTTACCTCTACAATGAATTAAGGAATCTAAAATTTTATAAACCCCTGACTTTTGCCAGCAGTGAACCACGATGACTGACGTTCCCGTTTCTCGCATTCGCAATTTTTCCATCATCGCTCATATCGATCATGGTAAATCAACTCTCGCCGATCGCCTCCTGCAAATTACAGGAACCGTAGCCCAACGGGAGATGAAAGAACAATTTCTCGATAATATGGACTTGGAACGGGAACGAGGTATCACCATCAAGTTACAAGCGGCACGCATGGATTATACCGCTAAGGATGGTCAAAAATACGTTCTCAATCTGATTGATACCCCCGGCCATGTGGATTTTTCCTACGAGGTTTCTCGGTCTCTAGCGGCGTGCGAGGGAGCTTTATTAGTTGTGGATGCGTCCCAAGGCGTGGAGGCGCAAACTTTAGCCAATGTTTACCTAGCACTGGAAAATAACCTCGAAATTATCCCAGTTTTAAATAAAATCGACCTACCCAGTGCCGAACCGGAACGAGTCGCAGCAGAAATCGAGGAAGTGGTGGGTTTAGACTGTAGTGAGGCGATTCGGGCCTCGGCTAAGGCTGGGATCGGTATTAATGATATTCTAGAGTCGATCGTCCAATTAGTTCCCCCTCCCCAAGATACCCTCGAAGAACCCTTCCGAGCTTTAATTTTTGATAGTTATTACGACGCTTATCGAGGAGTAATTGTCTATTTCCGCGTTATGGATGGTCGGGTGAAAAAGGGCGATAAAATTCGTTTTATGGCTTCTGGTAAAGAATTTGTGATCGATGAATTGGGAATTTTATCACCGCAACAGGTGCAAGTAAATGAACTGCACGCGGGAGAAGTGGGTTATCTGGCAGCCGCGATTAAAACTGTTGCCGATGCCCGGGTGGGTGATACGATTACTCTAACCGCTAAACCAGCACAAGAGCCTTTACCCGGTTATACGGAAGCAAAACCGATGGTTTTCTGCGGATTATTCCCCACGGATGCTGATCAGTATGCCGATCTCAAAGATGCGCTGGAAAAGTTAAAATTAAACGATGCAGCTCTATCCTACGAACCGGAAACTTCTAGCGCCATGGGTTTTGGTTTCCGTTGCGGTTTCTTGGGATTGCTACACATGGAAATCGTCCAGGAAAGACTAGAAAGGGAATATAACTTAGATTTAATTACCACTGCTCCCTCGGTAGTTTATCGGGTAACTACCACCGATGGGGAAATTGTCGAAGTGGATAACCCTAGTTTGTTACCTTCCCCACAAAAACGGGAAAAAATTGAGGAACCTTATATCCAAGTGGAAATGATTACTCCGGAAACCTATGTAGGCGCTTTGATGGAATTATGTCAAAGTCGTCGGGGAGTTTTCAAGGATATGCGTTATTTTACTAAAACTCGCACCGCTTTGATTTATGAGTTACCTTTAGCAGAAGTGGTGACGGACTTTTTTGATCAATTAAAATCTCGATCGCGCGGTTATGCTAGTATGGAATATCAATTAATTGGCTATCGGGAAAATGAGCTAGTTAAATTAGATATTATGGTCAATGGTGATCCCGTTGATGCTTTAGCGATGATCGTTCACCGGGATAAAGCTTATTATGTTGGTCGCGCTTTAACCGAAAAGTTAAAAGAATTGATTCCCCGGCATCAATTTAAGGTTCCCATTCAAGCAGCTATTGGTTCTAAAATTATCGCTAGTGAACATATTCCCGCTTTAAGAAAGGATGTCTTAGCTAAGTGTTATGGTGGCGATATTAGCCGCAAGAAAAAGCTGTTAGACAAGCAAGCAAAAGGGAAGAAACGGATGAAAGCGATCGGCACTGTTGATGTCCCGCAAGAGGCATTTATGGCAGTCCTAAAACTCGATCCTCAGTAAAATCTTGGGGTGAGTCAATCCTCACCCTTTTTAGTTTTGGCAGTGGCTAATTATTATGAAACTTTTGAGATTATCCTATCAAGATTTAGCCTCTGGATTAAGTATAGATTCTTGCAAATTTTTTCCAGATTTGAATTTATTAGTTGGTATCTCAGGTGCAGGAAAAACCTCGATTTTAAAGGCTATTAGTAATTTAAAAAGAATCGCTAACGGTGAGTCTATAAATGGAGTAAAATGGGATGTAGAACTTTTAACCAATGATCATGTTCGTTATCATTGGTTGGGTGAATTTGAGGTTAGAAAAGCTCGTTCTCTCATCAAGATTGAAGAAGATGAAGTCAATAGTAATGACGGCGAAAATAAGGTTAGTATAATTAGGGAAACTCTTTTAAAAGATCAAGAGGTTTTGATCGCAAGAAATCAAGAGGTAATTGAGTTTAAACATTCAAAGACACCAAAACTACCATCTTATTTAAGCTGTATAGAGCTTTTCAATCAAGAAGAAGATGTTTTCCCTGTTCGACAGGAATTTAACAAAATGATTTTCAATCCACTTGAGTTTAATATCTCATCTTCAACATTGGCTAAAATCTTTATAAACTACGAATATGCCGAATATAACTCTCTCTCTGAATTACAATCGAGTCAACTTCCTATTTCCGACAAACTACTGATCACTTATAAAAAATATCCTGATACGTTCGAGATAATAAAGAGAAAGTTTTTAGATATTTTCCCTCAAGTTGAAGATTTAAAAATAGAATCTTTAGAGCCATCCGAACTAGGTGATCTGCTTGTTTCATTAACTAGAATTGGTTTACTTGAAGAGCCACCTCGCATACAAATAAAAGAAAAAAACTCTCATGTCTGGATTGTAGAAACAAATATCTCCTCTGGAATGATAAAAAGCCTGATGTTCTTAGCAACGATCAAATTATCTCCTGATGGGAGCGTTATATTAATCGATGAATTTGAAAATAGTTTGGGGGTTAACTGTTTGGACACTTTAACAGAAGATTTATTAGTTAATTATCGAGATTTACAGTTTATTATTACCAGTCATCATCCCTATATAATTAATAATATCAGTCCTGCCTATTGGAAAATAGTCACTCGTAAAGGAGGAGTAATTCAGGTACACAATGCGGCTGATTTTCATATTTCTAAAACTCGACAAAAAGCCTTTATTGATCTTATCAATGTCTTAGAAGAATTTCCCCAAGGAATTAGTTAATCGATGAATATTTATTTTTTAGTTGAAGGAAGAAGTACCGAAAAAAAGCTTTATAATACAGCGTATCGATAAAACTGAACACTTAAAAACCTTTCAGAAATTTATTAATTTTTGTGATAATATTCGTCAAAATTTTAGATAAATTGATCTCTGGTGCTTCTGACGAGGATGAAATATAAGCTGATCTGGCATCGTCTCCTGACTAATAGCTGATTGAGAATACAAGACTATGACAAGGCTTTTGTCCTAGAAATTTCTAGGTCGGCAGATTTTTGTAGTATTGTAGTATAATGGTAACTCCAGAAAAACAATCCCAAAAGTGCCTTTAGTCTCTTCAGTTAGCAGTTACCAGATAGAAGTTAAAAATTGGCAATTTACTTGATGTTATGGCTTCCTTACGGGATATTATCAGTTACTATCGCAATTATCAAAAAGCCGCCTTTTTGAGCATTGCTGCCTCCAGTGTCTTTGAAATTATCGATCTGATGGTTCCCTACGCTGTCGGACAGATTCTTAATGTTCTTTCTCATCAGCCTTTAGATGGATTCGTGCAATCTTTAGTCGATCGCACCATGGTTTTAACTCCCTTTGCCTCAGAAAAGTGGGTTAGTTTGGCAGTATTATTAGGCTTAATTTTCCTAACCACGGTAATTAAAGCACCAATTCAGCCTTGGCTGGGTGTATGGTTTCACTGGGAAATATCCTTAAGAGCGAGACGAGATCATCTCAGAAAAATTATTGCCAAAATTCTCACCTTACCCCTATCTTTTTATGATGAAAATAATCCAGGACGCATCGCTAACCGGATCGCCAAAGGCATAGAAAATCATACTTGGACTTATCCTGAAGTGGCGGGAATGATGATCCCAAAACTGTTTAGAGTTTTCGGTATCTTTATTGTTATTTGGATAATTCAATGGCAGATCGCCCTTACTTTTCTTATTTCCTTTGTATTAATTGTAGCTTTTATTTTAAGAGATTTAAAAGATTTAATGCAAAAAGAAAGAATTCTTGATCGGCATATCGAAAATACCCAAAGTCGCAATTCTGAGATTATTACTAATATCAAGACCGTCAAAGCTTTTGCCACAGAAGGACAGGAATTATATCGTCAAAAACAGCGTTTAGAGAGAGAATTTACCTACGTTATCCATCGCATTCATAAGGGTTATGTGGACTTAATAACTTGGGAAAAAACCCTCGTCCAGGCTAGTTTATTTGGAGTATTTTTCTTTACTCTCCTAGCTACCGTTCAACAGAAAATCTCGATCGGGCATTTTATCACCACCTATACCCTCGCTAGTATGGCCTATGCGGAATTAGATCCCCTATCCCAAATGGCAGAAACTTTCGCTCGTCGCTATGCTTCTATGGCACGTCTAAACAAATTTATTAACTTGCCTAGTGGAACTGATGCTGGTAGTCTTTTAGCCGATCATGCTCAACATAATCCCTATCATTTTACCGGGAAAGTAGAATTAAGTAATCTTAGCTTTGGCTATAGTCCAGAAAGAACGATTATTAAGGATATTAATCTGCTGATTGAACCCTATCAAACCGTGGCATTAGTCGGAAGATCTGGTTCAGGAAAATCCACTTTAGTTAAGTTACTTTTCCGCTATTTTGAACCGAATCAAGGGCAAATTATGATAGATGGCGAGGATATTAGTCGCTTGGATGTGACTTGGTATCGGCGACGGTTAGCGATTGTCCATCAAGAAGTAGATGTGTTTAATGGTACGGTGTTAGAAAATCTCACCTACGGTAATCCTAATATTAGCTTCGAGAAGGTAGAAGAAGCCTGTAAAATTGCCCGTGTCGATGAATTTATTCAGGAATTATCTAATGGTTATTCCACTATTGTAGGGGAAAGGGGCGTGCGTCTTTCGGGGGGACAAAGACAGCGATTAGGAATTGCTAGAGCGTTAATTGTTGATCCAGATGTGTTAGTGTTTGATGAGGCCACTTCTAGCTTAGATTATGAGTCAGAAAGAGCCATTCAACTAGCTATGAAATCCATTTTAGGCACTCGCACCACGATTATTATTGCCCACCGTCTTAGTACCGTTCGAGAAGCTGATCAAATTGTCGTCTTAGATAATGGTCGCATTGTCGAGATCGGTAGCCATGATCAATTATTAAATCAGCAGGGAATCTATCAACGTCTCCACTCTTTGCAAGAAAGTGGCGAACTGGTTTAGTCTTAAAATAGTCCCCGATAGGGAACCGAGAAAATATATCTAATGGGAGTTGATACTATGTCTAACGAAACCGTTACCTATTCCCTAGAAGCTGTTTTGACTAGGATTGAGGGGAAAATTGACAATCTCCAAAAAGATGTTAACCAAAAATTTGACAGTTTCCAAAAAGATGTTGACCAAAAATTTGAAAGTCTCCAAAAAGATTTTAACCAGAAATTTGACAAAATCGACGAACGGTTAAATAAGCTAGAGGTAGGACAGGCAAAGTTAACCGAAAAGGTTGAAGGAATCGATAATCGCCTAAAATCAGTGGAAGGAACCCAAAAAAATCAGGTTTGGACATTAATTATTCTTTTGGCAAGTGCGATCGCTACTGCTGGTTGGAAAGTATTTTTTTCAGGTAATCCCTAGAATTAAACCGTGGCTATTAGTCACAGTTTCAAGTTTTGTCATCCCGGAAAAATGATGTTCTCAGACAACCTCAAACCGGTTTAGTCTTAAAATAGTCCCCGATAGCGGACCGAGACAATATATCTAATGGAAGTTGATACCATGTCTAACGAAACCGTTACCTATTCCCTAGAAGCTGTTTTGACTAGGATTGAAGGGAAAATTGACAATCTCCAAAAAGATGTTAATCAAAAATTTGACAAAATCGACGAACGGTTAAATAAGCTAGAGGTAGGACAGGCAAAGTTAACCGAAAAGGTTGAGGGAATCGATAATCGCCTGAAATCAGTGGAAGGAACCCAAAAAAATCAGGTCTGGACATTAATTATTCTTTTGGCAAGTGCGATCGCTACAGCCGGTTGGAAAGTATTTTTTTCAGGTAATCCCTAGAATTAATAGTAGCAACCTCACCACCCCCTTATCCTGATCGGCATGGTGGGTTCAATCATCAAGTTTAACCCTCTGCTAACCAGCGCACGGCATCCTTAGCGTGGTAGGTTAAGATAATATCGGCACCCGCCCGTTTAAAGCTGGTTAAAGTCTCTAAAGTCACCCGTTTTTCGTCAATCCAGCCATTTAACGCCGCCGCTTTAATCATTGAATATTCCCCCGACACATTGTAGGCAGCCACGGGTAAATTAGTCATTTCTTTGATTCTCCAGATAATATCCATGTAAGATAGAGCAGGTTTCACCATTAACATATCTGCCCCCTCTAATACGTCTAATTCCACCTCTTTTAAGGCTTCCCTGGCATTACCCGGATCCATTTGGTAGGTTCTGCGATCGCCGAATTGGGGGGTAGAATCAGCCGCATCCCGAAACGGACCATAATAGGCAGAGGCATATTTAGCTGTATAGGAAAGAATCGGTGTATCACTATAACCCGCCTCATCCAATCCTTGACGAATTGCCTGCACAAAACCATCCATCATTCCCGACGGTGCAATGATATCCACTCCCGCTTTTACCTGGGAAACGGCGGTTTTTTGCAATAATCCCAGAGTAGGATCGTTTAACACCCTGCCGGTTAAATCTCCCGTTTGTAGATAACCACAATGACCGTGGTTGGTATATTCACACAAACAAGTATCGGCGACAATGAGTAGATCGGGAACTGCCTCTTTAATTGCTGTGGCCGCTTTCTGCACAATACCATGATCGTGCCATGCTCCCGTCGCCTCTGTGTCTTTACTTTCTGGCAGCCCGAATAAAATAATCGCTGGGATTCCTAAATCCCGCACTTCCTTGGCTTCGTCAACAATTTTATCGATTGATAATTGGTACACCCCCGGCATCGATTTGACTTCCCGGGCAATACCTTCCCCCGCCGTGGCGAAAAGAGGATAGATAAAGTCATTAGCTGTCAAGACGGTTTCACTCACCAGACGGCGCATTTGAGGGGTTTGACGCAGACGACGGGGGCGATGAATAGGAAACATAGTTTTTTGTGATTAAATCGGGAATCTGGTCTTTAGTTTAAATCTTTGCTGAGGATGAACACAAATCGATTCAGCCGGCTGCGGGCTGCCAGCAGCTATCCGCAACATTTAGTTATTTTGAGCTTAATCAAACTATTTAGGTAAAAAATGACCTAATGAGGCTTTATCATCGTTTTAAGGGCGAAAAACCAGCAATTTGACTAAAATTTAATCTTTATACCGATAACTTTTGCTGTCGCCACCACCGCATCTCTTTACAAAACTTTACCTCATCAGAGGATTAGGCAGATGGGGAGATGGGGAAATGGGGAGATGGGGAGATGGGGAGATGGGGAAATGGGGAGATGGGGAAATTTCAACTAAAACCCCAACACCCTAAAACCCCAACACCCTAAAACCCATCTCCATTTGGGAGAAGGATCGTTTATTCTAGTAGGTAAGAGCGATCGATTCAGGATTTTTGCTATGGCCAACTTAGGTGATTTAGTCAAAAAAGCAGTTTATTTGGGCGTAGGCATTGCTACTTATGCCGCCGAAAAAGCTGAAGTAAATTTACAAGAATTAAGAAATCAAGCCCAAAAATTAGCCGATGAAATGATTTCTCGTGGCGAAATGACGACGGAAGAAGCAAGGAAATACGTTGATGAGTTGGTGAAACAGGCACAACAGCAAACGGTGGCAGCTAACGAATCTAATATTCCCCATGAACCCCGACGGATAGAAATTATTGAAGATGAGGAGGACACCAAAGCAGCCGAGCCAAAAGTAGATGAATTGCGGCAAAAGGTGGAACGTCTTCAGGAGGAATTACGGAAACTGCAACAGGATTAAAACCTAATTTTAGGGACAAATAATTAATTATTACCAGACAAGGGACGCAAGTATAAACATGGACGATTGGCAGAAAGATTTTTGGGAAGTTATCGAAACTGTAGCACTGGGAATTGAAAATTTTTTCCAAGAAGTTACCCAAACTATCGAAGAAATCAATGAGGAAATTATCATCGATCTGGAACAGTTTATTCAAGAGGTTTTACCCCAGGAATTAGAGGAATTTTTTAACCTCGATGAATCCCTATTTTCGGAATTAGATGAACCCTCGGATTTTATGCTCACTCCCAAGGTTAACCCCGATCCTAACACCCATCCTGCTTGTATCGGTTGCCGTAATTATCACGGTTATATCTACGGAGGCAATCTTCTCGTCTGCGGTTTCCATCCCTACGGTTGGGATAGTGATAGCTGTCCCGATTGGCAAGCAGAGGATTAATTATTTTCCTATAAAATCAGGTAGGGTTATTATCCCTACCCATAACTTTTATCTCAAAGCAGTTATCTGTCATTTCTAGTTAAGAATTACCCTTGGGAGCATGGTAAGGTTCAGAATCAAAAGGCTGCATCCCCACATCGGGATATTCATCATTGTTGGGACTAAAAATGCGAGCGAAAGCCTCTGTTAGGTACTGGACAAAATTGTGTAATGTATCCTTGATATTCATTGCTTTTCTCTCCGACTCTCGACAACAATCTCTTTTTCGGATCAGGTTGATTCACCCCTCCATCCCCATTATCTGGCCAGAATCTCATCAATTGTTGACTTTTGAGACAATTCTTGAATAATCTTCATAATACTTTATATTTTTTTTGTTTATTTAAACTTTTATAAGTAGGGAGGCACAATTATTTGTAGGATGGGTTAGCGGTAGCGTAACATGATCTGGCGTTGGGTTTCATGCTTCAACCCAACCTACGTTCATCTTATATTTAATTCCACCCACCTAGCTTAATAATTCTTGTCTTTTTGTCAAGGAAAAATTATTCAATTAAATCGCTGAACAGATATTTGATTGTTGTCCAGAAAGGACTGTATCTTTGTTGATCATCTAAGCATAAATATCCATTGACAAGAACTTTTAATTGAGCATTATCTATCTCCTCATCCAAAAAAGGTTCGATGGCTTTCTGACGAAAGTCGTTGATTTTATTGAGGTTTAATCCCAACTTTTCGATAGTATTAATCGCTTTTTGATCATCTTCTTGTGCAGGTTTAATTGTGCCATCATAGTTAAAGGCAAAGTGAGACTCACAATCGGGATTAAGTAGAGAGATTAAGAGATTTTCATCAAACCAGCTATTTTTTAGATTACCACAGTGCCGAGGTTCACCAAGCTTAAGATTTGCCTGACAGTAACATAGCAAATGGGAGCATCTCACCTTTGTAACTCCTAAATCAGGTTTTTATGTCAAGCTATTTTGAAAGCCTTGCTAGAAACCAGTTTTAGGGATAAGTATAATTACTCACTTGCATAAATGAGATGCTCCCATAGCAAATAGCAAATTGGCATAATCTAAGGGATCAACAGTGGGATCACTTTGAGGTTTAAAATGTTCTATATGGCATTTACCATCAACCAATCGACTTTCACAATAACAACATATTTCCCCCTGTTCTGTCATCAAAGCTTCAATTAGTATTTCTTTTGGTTTTCCTGCTAAATTTTTAAAGTCGGGCTGCCAATCTGAGTTAGCTTGCTCTTTCCAATTCTTAAACTCTGGTGGTTCTTGTCTTTTTCTAATATACTTCATTTTCCGATAATTTCCTTGCGTCGAATAATAACTTCAGCTTTAATTAATTCTGGATCATTTTGAATTTTAGCTCTGAGATCATTGATTTTATTTTTAGCTGCCTCTAATTGATTTTGAGAAATTTGTTCATAGATATATTTCAAAGCTTCAGCGATTTCCTTGGGACGAGTTGTCTCTAACCCCATCAAATCTTCCAAAATTCGATCAACATTTTTGCCGTAGGACTCCTGCACGGGATGAAATTTTATTCCCATTTCTGTTTGTTCCATGAAGTGTAAACTTTCTGGTTGAACATGAGTGATAATATTAGGAGAATGGGTGGAAATAAAAAATTGACAGTTAGGAAAAATTTCTAGTAATTTAGGTACTACAAATCTTTGCCATTGAGGATGTAAATGTAAATCAATTTCGTCAATAATAATAACGCCATTACCCGTTAAGGGATCAGGATTTTGAGGATTAGCAATCGCCATTCTTCGAGCTAAATCTCCCAGCATAGCAATCAGACATTTTTCTCCATCAGAAAGTTGATTAACAGTAACTATTTCATTCTTTTTTGTTACTTCCATTCTCAAGGGATTACGACGGACGCTAAGATTAGTAAAATCGGGTAGAAAACGTTCGATTGTTTCCCGAACCGCTTCCAATTGGGGATCGGGAAAACAAAAACCTTCTGGTTTAATTAGATCATACTGATATTTTCTATTTTCATTTTCTAAATCTTCACGTTCGCGAAACCATTCAAAAAAAGTGCGAAAATCTGATCCACTGGTTAAAGCATTTTCGTAGGCACTTAGAGAATCAAATTGATGTTTTGTTTTAATTTTTAATGGTATATCCAGCACTGCTCGATTAACAGAATAATAAACAAATAAAGGTAAGTTAATTTGTCCTTGATGTTCAGTAATTTGCAGTTGTATTTTTTTAGTATAATCATTTAATTGGCTAAAATTACTCCGTTCTCCAGCGTGGCTATATCCAGTCCTAGTTTTTACTATTTTCCAAGTAATCTCTTGACTATCTTCCGTCACCCCAGTGGTTTCAATTATAGCCGTCCCCTGACCATTATTAATCTCGGTTTCGCTAATCTTTCGTCCACTGGCATTAGTATTTTTTAGGCGATTAACTAACCAGGAAAGCATAATAGACAAACTATCCAAAATGGTAGATTTTCCCGCACCATTAACTCCTATAAATACATTTAATTGCCGATGAAAGTCGATGTTTAAACTGACTGCACCTCGATAATTAATAAGCTTTATAGACTTAATTCTCATGGTTTTTTGTATCGGCAATATTTGCTTATAGTTGAGATAATTGTTAGAGAATGACTCTCGAATAATTGCCAGTAAAACTTAGATAGGGTTAAGAGACAGTAGGACAAGGAATAGAAAAAAATATCGACCAAAGAAATAATATCTAGTTTTAGCACAGAACCGGATATTCATAATGATTATTTATAATTTACCCCCGACCAACTCAAAAAAACCCCGGCCGACTTTCCCGATCGCTGCCCTCTGTGAGACAATCGATCGAGTGTTATCCTAAACTCCGCCAATTTTCATGTCCGACGACGCTACTATTCGCACTGCTGTACAACGTCTCTACAATACCTATCCTTTCCCTCCCGAACCGCTCCTAGACGAACCCCCTCCGGGTTACAATTGGCGCTGGAATTGGATTGCTGCCTATAACTTTTGTTGTCATCGTAAACCCGAACGAGAGGATATCCGGATTCTCGATGCGGGTTGTGGTACCGGTGCGGGAACCGAATATCTGCTCGCGCTCAACCCTTTCGCTCATGTAGTCGCTATAGATATCAGTGAAAAAGCTCTAGAAATTGCCAAAGAACGCTGTAATCGTTCGGGAGTCGCAGCAAAACACCGAGGTTCTCTCGATTTTCACCATTTACCTCTTGAATCGGCCACTAATCTCCCCGGAGAATTTGATTTAATTAACTGCGTCGGGGTGCTGCACCATCTCCCGGACCCGATTAAAGGGATTCAATCCCTCGCGCAAAAACTGGCCCCCGGTGGTCTGCTGCATATTTTCGTCTATGCACAATTGGGACGCTGGGAAATCCAGTTAATGCAATCTGCGATCGCACTTTTGCAGGGAGACCGACGCGGAGATTATAAGGATGGGGTCGCTGTCGGCCGAGAGATTTTTGCCTCTCTACCAGAAAATAATCGCATTTTGAAACGGGAAAAAGAGCGTTGGTCAATGGAAAATCATCGCGATGAGTCCTTCGCTGATATGTACGTTCACCCCCGGGAAGTGGACTACAATATCGATACCCTCTTTCAACTGATTGACGCGTCAGGATTAGCCTTTATTGGCTTTTCTAACCCTTCCTACTGGCAATTAGAGCGTTTATTGGGTAAATCCCCCGAATTGATGGCTAGAGCGCAAAATTTAGGGGAAAGGGAACGTTATCGCTTGACGGAATTATTAGACCCAGAAATCACCCACTATGAATTTTTCCTCGCTAAACCACCGATTTTGACTGCCGATTGGTCCCGGGATCAAGTCCTAGAGAATGCAGTGGCCGAAGTTCATCCCTGTCTTTACGGTTGGCCTAGTGCAAGTGTTCTAGATTATGATTATCGGCCAGTTAATCTTTCGGAGAGAGAATTTGCTTTTTTACAAGCTTGTGATGGTCGTTTAAGCGTGGGAGCAATCGATGCTCAAGTTGGTTTAGGATTAACTGGTGTGCGTTCTTTACAACAGCGCCAACTACTGGTTTTAAGTTAGGGAAAACTTGGGGATGTTAGAGATAGCGTCCCTTGGCAATGGGTAACTTGTAAACTAACTTGGCTAAATCTTGCCAAAAATTCTTGTTTCTTAACAATTATCCCCCTCTCTCGCCATAGTTTCAGCCCCAGAAATGACTAGGGCTGAATTATAATAGTTATATAGAGTGGACAAGGCTGATAAATTTCTGATTGGTCCGATTTTTACCCAGATCGGTAAACGGGAGAGTTTAATCATTATCCCAAGATTCCGAGGCGATTAAGTCACCAATTTGATCTCTGAGAAGGTAGTCACATCGTTCTAGTTCACATTCAACACAAACCCACTCCCGGGGGGGAATGAACTGACAGAGGGTGTAGATCGGTTGGTGTCTGCTCACTACCCCCTGTTCTACCATCTGACGGACTTCGTCCTTAATCATCCTGATAGAGTAAGCGGTGGGAGCGGTGGAGAAAGTTATGGCACTCATGGGAGATTTCCTGCAAGATCTACAAAAGAAGTCTTATCAATAACTATAGTCTAACCTACAAGGGGACAAAAGAGATTTTTTGCTGTATCGAGGATGACAATTTTTTATATATAGCGAAACCCTCTCCCCTCACCAGTTTAGGCTGAGGTGAAGAAAAGTTAAATTTATCGGCTAAAAGCTGTCGAGTCCCCTTATACCGAATCAGTGATCAGTTATCAGTGATCAGTTATCGGTGATCAGTTAAGCTGTTGACTATCTAGAGTTTGCTGAATAAATGTGAAATGTATGCAAGGTAAGGGTTTTGGGGATTTTCTTGCTCCCACAGGTGCAAGATTTTGAGAGAATCGTGGTTCAAAACCTTGCATCTTCATCGGCCCGCGTCCTGTAGGGGCGAAGCATTCGGGCAATAACCTATCGCTGAAACCGGAGATTTTCTATCCGAATGCTTCGCCCGTACTTTTTGCCGCAAACCCTATCTAATATTACTGGTTAAGACTGCACCGGAGTGCTGGAGTTGGCAGCAGGGAGAGGAAGTCAGAGCATTTGTACTTAATTTTTCCCTGAGCGTTTTAAATTCAGTACAGCTGATCAGTGATCAGATTTGAGTTTTCTGTTTACTGTTTACTGGACGGCTACGCCGTGCCTTTGGCAACACTGAAAAAAGTTTCCCGCTTAAGCTAATAAATGGGGAATAAAAATAAAAGCCGCTACGAGTAAAGCGGCGATCGAGGCGATTAAAACGGCACCAGCGGCACAATCTTTCGCTATTTTGGCTAAATCATGGTAGGATTGCCCCACCGTCAGATCTACCACTGATTCTAGGGCAGTGTTAATTAATTCTAAGACCATCACCAGAGCGCAGGTAAGGGTGACAATCGCCATTTCCAGGGCATCAACCCGCAAAAATAAGCCCCAACTAACCGCTACTAGGGTAATCAGGGTGTGAATGCGAAAATTTCTTTGACTGACAAAAGCATAACGGACTCCGGCCCAAGCGTAGCGAAAACTGACTAACAGATTCGAGGCGACTTGCCAAGCGTATTCTCTTTGACTGGGATTGTTACCCTCACTCACCTGTCCCGATCGAGGGATAAAATTATTGTTGAGATAGGGATTAGGTATGCTGGCAGATTGGTTGGCTTGATGATAATTTGTCTTCATATTCCTCAATAATGCTTGACAAAAATAACTAACTATGTATCGGCATTTCGACGGTTTTTAACAAAGTTTCCTGTAAAGATAGCATTTCTAACAGACTTGTTTCATCGGGATGGTCCCAACCCAAAAGATGTAAACAAGCGTGGGCAGTTAACCAGGCCAATTCTCGCGCCAAAGGATGATTTTGTGTTAAAGCCTGTTGTTGTGCTGTCTCCACAGAGATGATAATATCCCCCAAATATAAAGGTTCTGTCTCTAAAATGCGCTCATCGACTGGGAAATCCACTTCGAGAGTGGCAAAAGCGAGAACATCCGTCGGTTGATCTTTGTGGCGATATTGGCAATTATAGGTCTGAATTTCTCGATCGTCTGTTAAGCGCAAACTTAGTTCATAACCGGCGGCAAGGGGGAGATAATCCGATAGATAGCCTAACCATGTCTCCAACCAATAGTGCCAAGTTTCCCCATCCACAGGACTATTTCCGGGATCAAAATAATTATCCTGTAGGCACAAATCCACCCCTAGGGGTAAAGTCTCACTCACCAGATTTCACCCTAGGGACGCGTCAGATAGGAAATACCGACAAAAAAGCCTAATAGGGCTGCCGTAGTTAAAAAAAAGTGTTTTAACGAGACGCCTTTTTTCTTGACCATATTCCGCATCGCCAGCTTGACGTAACTGGGTTGCGCTTCGGTGGCGGTTTCTACTGCGGGGTCAGTGGTGCTAACAGGTTCAGTCATCAGTAATTCCCCAGACAAGGATTGATCGCTATAAGTGTAACAGATTATTAAAGAAGTGCAAAAAAAATTCAATTATGGGAAAAATTGTTACCCGTCCGGGATAGTCAAAGTGGTCACTGCGTGCGCGTTGTTGGGGGTTTTGGGGTGTTAGGGTGTTAGGGTTTTAGTTCAATTTCCCCACTTCCCCACCTCCCCACTTCCCCATTTCCCCACCTCCCCACTTCCCCACCTCCCCACACCCCACACCCCACACCCCACACCCCAGCAGTCTAACCATGTCTTCCCACGATACCGAAAGCATCCAGACTATTTTTCAGAAAATTTGGGGCTATGATAGCTTTCGCTTTCCCCAACAGGAGATTATCGAGACAATTCTAGCGGCAAAGGATGCCCTAATTGTCATGCCCACGGGATTTGGTAAATCTATCTGTTTTCAACTGCCCGCTTTATTAAAAACCGGCTTAACCCTAGTGATTTCTCCCCTAGTAGCCCTAATGGAAAATCAGGTGGAGGAATTATTAGCCAAAAAACTACCCGTCGCCCTGATTCATCACGAAATCCCCCGACAACAGAGAAAGAAAACCTTAGCAGCGATCGCAGATCAAACCCTGCGACTTCTCTATCTTTCGCCGGAAACCCTCTTAAGTCCGCCCCTCTGGTCAAAATTAACCCTTCCCCACGTTAAAATTAACGCTCTCATCCTCGACGAGGCCCATTGTTTAACCCAGTGGGGCGATAATTTTCGTCCTGCTTACCGTCGTCTTGGGGCTGTCCGTCCCGCTCTTCTACAATCGAAACCGGCCGGCAGCCAAATAGCGATCGCTGCTTTTACCGCCACCGCTAACCCTGTTACCCGTGAGACTCTCACCCGCGTCTTACAACTAGAAAAACCGCAGCTTTTCTTAATAAATCCTTACCGTCAAAACCTTGACTTAAGCACCAAAATATGTATTAGCCCCGGTTGTCGTCGTCATCAACTATTAAACTTCCTCACCAGTCAACCTCGACAATCCGGCCTGATCTATACTCGTTCCCGTCGCCATAGTGAAAATTTAGCGGCATGGTTGCAATCTCTCCACTATCGCACCAGCGCCTATCATGCCGGTTTATCGCCCTTTCAGCGTCGGGAAATAGAACAAAATTGGCTGCGGGGGGATTTAACTTTTGTTGTCTGTACCTCAGCTTTTGGCATGGGTATCAATAAACCCGATGTGCGTTGGGTTGTCCACTACCAACCCCCAGCTTTACTATCGGAATACCTACAGGAAATCGGCCGCGGTGGTCGCGATGGCGGTAAAATGCAGGCTCTCACCTTAATTAGTGAACCGACGGGATGGTTAGATAATAGCGATAAAAACCAGCAAAAATTCTTTAACTCCCAACAGGAACGCCAATACCGACAAGCTTGGCAAATTTTAGCCCAAATTCCCCTAGAGGGCAAAGTAGAGGCGATTAGTGCCGAATTTCCCGATGGTGCGCTCATTCTCTCCCTTTTACACAGTCTCGATCGCCTAGAATGGCTCGATCCTTTTCATTATCGGCTTATTTATCGCCATAATTCCGCCAAGATGACTTTTAAACCCAGAAATGAGATATTTCCCTATCTCTATACCCGTCGCTGTCGTTGGCACTTTCTCTTAAATGCCTTTGGTTTTCAGGAAAATGCCGATAATTTTCGCTGTGGTCATTGCGATAATTGTCGTCGCAATCGACCTCTGGTAAGCTAGGAAGCGCCAAAGCAGGGAGAGCAGAGCATTTGTACTAAATTTTCCTGTCTTTTTTCTCCTCCTGTCTGGGATTCTCCTCAGCTAAGGTCAGATTTTTGATTTTTGCAGGAGATCTATAGCGGTTTTCCCAGAAGTGAGTCCCGATTGAATCTATCAAGGGATTTACCATACCTTACCCGAAATAATAGTGAAATTTTGTGACAAAGTGCAGCCAGATATAAGAATCTTTGCTAGATTTCTAGAAAGCTTCTGTGATAAGTCTCCTTAAAAGGAGATTGTTTGCAGTAAGCTAATCTGGCTAACACGCTTTTGGGCGTGATATGGGGGAAAGTTCTTGGTTTCTGTATAATTAATAGTTATACGCTTTTAGAAAAATTTGCTGTGAAGCTTTAATCTCAATCTTTTTAAGGGTTTAATTATGTCGGTTCTTCCGAACTTACCATGTAAAATCAACTAGCAAAATGCCAATTTAATAAACATCTAATACTAAAGTTTTTAAAGTTTCTAAATCCATAGCCTCTCCTTTTAATCACCTTCAGTTTATTGTTAATTCCTTCCACTGTT